>JAEZLC010000154.1 GCA_023435965.1 Cyanobacteria bacterium OH_CDB_58
ATATTTGATAATTTAATGGACGAATTAAAAAAGAAATTTGAAGATGAAGGTGTCGAGAAGTTTAAAGTGTCAATGAGGTCAAATGATAGTTTTTTCAATATTGAAAGTAAAGATAATGGCCAGCTCAAAGTAACAACTATAAAGCTAAAGCACGGCAATTCGTTTTATGATTTCAAATTTAAGGAGGAATCTGATGGAACAAGACGTTTATTTGAATTGCTCGATATCCTATTAAACAAATCTGAAAATAAGGTATATGTTATCGATGAAATGGAAAGAAGTCTGCACCCTAAACTGACATCTAGGTTTATAGAATTATTCGATCAAATGCATCCGGAACAAAAGATACAGTTGATTTTTACTACACATGAATCATCGATAATGGATCAAGAATTATTCCGTAGGGATGAAATATGGTTTGTTGAACGAGATAAGAACAACAATAGTAATGTTTATTCTTTGGATAAATTTAAAGAACGTTATGATAAAAAATTGAGCAAAGCTTATCTTGAAGGCAGGTATGGTGCAATTCCTATATTTACTTCGTTTGGATTTAAGGAGGAATAGTATGGCACCAATACGTACTTATAGTAATTGGAATAGTCGTTCAACTATAAATGATGCGCAAATAGAACCATATAGACACTACTACTTTATCTGTGAGGGCAAAAACACAGAAAAATGGTATTTTGAAAAATTTATTGATATTAGGAAAGATTTGTATATCCATTCTAGAATAGACATAGCGTATCTTGAAAAAACCGATGAACATGAGAATTTGTCTAACCCACAGCAATTAATCGAATTTGCTGATGAGCAAAAAACAAAAGGTTCAATTGCTTTTGATGTAAAATTCGATAAAATGGTTGTTATTTTCGATGCGGATGTCTTTGAAACAATGCTTCAAAATTACGAGCACATTATTAAAAATGGCTCAAAAAAGAACATACTCGGCGTTACCAACCCTAGTTTTGAATTGTTTTTGTTATTGCATTATGAAAATTCTGTTGAAGAAGTAATACTACCTAATGCAAATAGCATTATTCAAAATCAGTGGGTAGGTAAAGGACAAAATCGAAGACGGTACATAGAAGATATTTTTCGTAAGAAATCTGGAATGCGTCCAAAAACAAATAGTTCTGTCGGCGAATTAGCACATAATATCCTCATAGCAATTGAACAGGAAAAAAAACTTAACAATGACATCACATTATGTAAAGGAACTATTACAAGCAATATTGGACAAATAATACAATCAATTATCGATGACCAGTGCAATGATTAGAAAGAATAATAGATAATATTATAGAGGATATAATAAATCATTGAAACAGTCTCTACATATACGAAGAATTCCCTTTCTTGCTCATTAGGGGGGCGCTTTTAGCTCAATTATCATTGAGTCTAGTTTTTTGTCCCCCCCCTCTCTTTATAATTCTGAAAATCATGTAATATTATTATTGTGGATCAATTTCATTTATAAAAACATCAATCTCCCTGAATAGCTTTACTGCACTTTCTGCCTCCTCTAAATATGTTGGAAAACGACTTTTAAGCTAATTATGTTCATCCATGTATGCCGCTATTGCTTCATTCTGATATTTTTCCAAATAGGCTGGCTTTTAGTAATTTACCTTCCGAATCGAATGCATTCTTTTTATCGTTAGTAAAAAGCTTTATATCTCCATACATTAATACTCCTGGAATGTTTCGCTGCATAAATTAATTTTCTCTTCAATATCTCTTTCTATGCATAAAAATCCCTTGGCCTCGCTAATGAGTAAATCCCAATATTTTTGCATAAGGTAAATAATTTTCTCATCTTCAACTTCGGCTTCACGCAGAGCCGCAATTGCCTTTTCAATTCCAATGACTCTTTCTTCAAAGCCAGCTGCATCTAGCCCCGCATTGTTATTTTCTCTTATGCGTTCTAGCACTTCACTACCAAATCCCGAAAGGGAATCTCTAATAGAACGTACCATATCTATTCCTCCTTACAATCCCTATTTTACACCACACTAGCTACATTTTTTAATGCCTACAATTAATTTCACAACACAACCTCGGCAAAATTAATAAGCATATCTAACCTGACCACTCACCAAGCGCTCTGTCACAGTGGTAAAGGATTGCCTCGATATATTCCTACGAAGAGAGAATCATATTTCTCGTTACAATTTCTAACTCAAAAATACACAAAAGCCTTATATCAAGCCTATCCAAACGCCCCATCCTAAGCCCTTGTTATCAATGCTACCGTCTCCACTTGACTTGAGTAGACAAAAATGATGTCATTGGAACCCATTGTGGCCTTGGCAGAGGGGTATTTTTCTGGGAAAATGGATTACTATGACTCGCTTTTTCGAGTCAAAGCTTCCAGTTATTGAGGAACGCAAGACATAATAATTCTGTTAGGCACTAGGTTTATCAATAATTGTCTTTTCGTTTGCATTTAATCTTATACAATTAGCAGATCGCTTATTAAGAAAGAGTTTATACTCTTGACCATTACTTACTTTTAACTTAAAATCAATACCATCAGAGTATCTCTTAACTATTTCAAATTTATCTATATAAGTTTCTCCTTTATCAAGTTTTAATTTTTGATAATTAAATGGTGGCTGAACAAGAAAAAGAAAAATACCCTCCTTAGTTTCATTTACTTTTCTTATATAATCCTGATTTTCAGCTCTTTTAATGGAGTTATCATAAGTTTTATATAGATTGCAATACATACAAATCATATCTTTTCCAAAAAAATCATCTATGTAGTAAATAGGAAGTTCCTTTTCAGTTAGTTCTTGGTATGATTTAGTTATTGTACTATTTGACCAATTATTATAACCTGCTAATATATGAATTGGTCTTCTCAACATTTTATTTTTATATTTATCAAACTCATTTTTAGGCCCTTTATCAATAATCTGATTAAGTATAGTATCCATAATTAAATCAGCTTCATAATATTCTATAGCCTCTTTATTTCCCTTTATGAAATAATACTTTCTACCAATATTTGAGCATGAGCGAATAAACCGTTTTATAAAAGAATTTGCTGTGGAGCTTATTTCTTTGAATCCATCAT
>JAEZLC010000196.1 GCA_023435965.1 Cyanobacteria bacterium OH_CDB_58
CTGCAGCACTAGCCTATATGGAGCAGTCAGCTATAAAAATTGCATCTTACAGAATAGATGTAATTTCTATTGTTGATTTAAAGAATCCGCAGATAGAGCACCTTAAGAATATCGGACTGGATATTTAATCTTTGTCAGAAAATACGACTACTTTGATGCTGTCGCCTTGAGATAGTCTTGTTATTTCGAAGTTTTCTTTATATACGACTTGGTCATTAAGCTCAATAACAAACATTTCAGGCAGAGTTGCTTTTATTTCTTCAACCAAATCAGAAACAAAGGCTCCATCTTTTATCTCAGTGCTATTGCCGTTTACTATAATGTTCATGTTATAACCAGTCGCATTTACCGTCTTTGCAGAATGCATTTTCTAATTCAGGCATTATGCTTTTGTGTGTCATTTCGAATGTTATAGGAGTTATTGATATTTTGTTCCATCTTATAGCATTGATGTCTGTATCGTCGTTTTCGTCATTTTTTATGAGTTCACCAGCCATCCAGTAATATACTTTGCCTCGAGGGTCAACTCTTTTGTCGTATGTATCTGTGAACATTCTTGTTCCAAGTTTTGTAATCGCGACTCCAGCAATATCTTCAGCAGGAAGTGCCGGTACGTTTATGTTTAATATAGTCTTTTTAGGGAAATCAATTTCTTTAATCCTGGGAAGGAATTTGTTAATGAAATTGGCGGCTACGGTGAATGAATCTTGCTCGAAATTTAAACTTGCAAGTGATACTGCTATACTCGGATATCCCAGCATTGCTCCTTCCATTGCACAGCTTACAGTCCCTGAATACAAGATATCTGCTCCAAGGTTTGGACCGTGGTTTATTCCTGATATTACAAGATCAGGTTTTTCAATTTCTTCGAGGATTGCACTTAAACCAATTTTTACGCAGTCTCCAGGAGTTCCTGTTGTTACCCAGTTTCTTTTTGCTCCGAATTTTGGTTCTAATTCTTCAACTCTCAATGGTGTGTGCAGTGTTAATGAGTGCCCTGCTGCACTTCTTTCTCTGTCTGGGGCAACCACATATACATCGTGTTCTGTACTTAGAGCTTCTGTTAAAGATCTAATTCCGTTAGCCATCATACCATCGTCGTTTGAAATTAATATTTTCATATAAGTCCTCAATATAAACTGTCTTATAATTATAGCATCTTTTTAAAGTGCTTACAATTCTTGCTGTACAACTTCTTTAATTAGATTTTCATCTATGTTGTCGAAGATTTCAACACTTCCTTGACCGACAGGTAAGACAAACCTAACCTTACTGGATTGAACTTTTTTATCCAATTTCATTGCTGCCATAACTGTGTCTAATTGGATGTTTATATCAAGTTTTTGAATAAGATTGTAAGACTTGATTAGATCAATGCTTTCGTTTTTGTATGATTCTTCGATTAATTTCATTTTAGCACTAAGGTTAAAAGCCATCTTCATCCCTATTGCTACTGCTTCTCCGTGCGTATATGTTTTGTAATTCGTAACTTTTTCTATGGCGTGGGCAAAAGTGTGACCAAAATTCAGAATGGCCCTTAATCCTTTTTCGTTTTCGTCCTGATAGACAACTGCACTTTTCAACCTGCAACAAATTTCAACAACTTGTGCGAGGGTATTTATGTCAGAATTCAATAGTAGCTCTTTTTTTTCTTTCAAAAAATCATAAAAATTGAAGAATTCCTGAGAATTGCAGGTTTTTTCAATAAAAGCATATTTAACAACCTCTGCTAATCCTGTTTTAAGCTGTCTTTTGTCAAGAGTTTTCAGTACAGATGTGTCGGCGAGAACCACTTTGGGTTGATAAAAATTACCTATGAGATTTTTGCCTTCTTTATGATTGATTGCCACCTTACCGCCTACTGAGGAGTCTACCTGTGCTAGTAGAGTGGTTGGTATTTGAATGAAATCAATTCCTCGTTGATATGTTGCCGCAGCAAACCCTGCCATATCACCGATTACTCCCCCTCCAAAGGCAATTATTGCATCTTTTCTTTCAAGTTTTATTTCGATTGCTTTGTCTATTATTTTTTGAAGAGTATCAAAATTTTTAAATTCTTCTCCGTCTGGAAGTATAAGTTTTTCAGAGTTTTCTATTTTTAATTTTTCTCCGAGAATATCGTTGATTGTATTGTTGGTCACAATTAAATATTTATTTGCTCCACTGTGCCTGTTTATATAGTTTTGTGCCGATTTTATGATGTTTTCCCCAATAATTATAGGGTATTCATTTTCTCCTTTTGCAGGAGTTCGTACCGTTATGAATGATTCTGATTTATCATTATATTTTTTGATTATCTCTTTTGCAATTTCATTTATTGTTTTATTTTTTGTTTCTATTTCGTAATCTGCAAGTTTGTAGTTTTTTTCTCTTTCATTGAGCAGCGATTCTATTGTGCTTTTAGGGTTTTCTGTTTGCAAAAGAGGTCTTGTATTATCAGATTTAATTCGCTCATAAAGCTCTTCTGCGGGTGCACTTAGATAAAAAACCACACCATTTTTTTTCAAAGAAGTTATGTTTTCAGCATTTTTGAACGCTCCACCTCCGGTTGAAATTATCTTTTTAGAAAAATCTTCGTAAGATTTTATTATTAGTTTTTCAATTTGTCTAAAGTAGTCTTCTCCGTTGGTATTAAATATTTCGTTTATACTTCTGCCTTCAAGTTCTGTGATTACAGAATCTATATCCACAAGTGAGTAGTCTTCAAGTATGGATTGCAACTCTTGAGCCACGCTAGTCTTGCCGCTGCCCATCATTCCAATTAAAACAATATTTTTTTTAATCAAGTTTACCTCTTTGATAAAGTTTCTATGTAATTATTGTGATTTGTTTTTATTTCTTCCAGGTTATCCTGCCCAAATTTCTTCAGAAATTCATTCGCAAGGACTATGGCCGTCATATGTTCAGCCACTACTGCACAGGCTGAGATAGCGCAAGTATCTGACCTTTCAAAGTGAGCTTTATAAGCTTCTTTCGTTTCTAAGCAGACAGAATCCAGCGATTTTTTCATCGTAGGTATTGCTTTCATTGATGCTTTGATTATAATGTCCTCACCGTTGCTCATTCCGCCTTCTATTCCACCGGCATTGTTTGTGTTCCTGAAAAATTTGCCGTTTTCATAATATATTTCATCGTGAGTCATTGATCCTGGGATTGAAGCAACTTCTTTACCTAAACCTATTTCTACGGATTTTACTGCCGGAATACTCATTATGGCCTGAGCAAGCAAGCCATCTAGCTTCCTGTCCCAGTGTACATGAGAACCTAGACCTATAGGTATGTTTTTAAACACAATCTCAAAGCTTCCTCCAAGAGTGTCTCCTTCTTCTTTTGCCTTGTCTATTTCCTTTTTCATTTCTTCGCAAATGTTTTTATCCGGACACATAAGTTCAGAGTTTTCAATTTCTGTTATATCTATATTTTTATAATCAATTTTTTCAAGTTTTGCTTTTCCTACTTCTGTTACAAAAGAGAATCCTTTTATACCAAATTCTTTCAGGATAAGTTTAGCAACAGAACCTACGGCAACTCTTGTAGTTGTTTCTCTGGCACTAGAGCGTTCAAGGATGTTTCTTACGTCTGTGTGTCCGTATTTCAAGCTTCCCGCGTAATCAGCGTGTCCGGGACGAATTTTTGTTATTGTTTTTTCTTTTATTAACAACTCGTTTTCTGGAGTTTTTTCAACCTCTTGTACAGACATTGGTAT
>JAEZLC010000084.1 GCA_023435965.1 Cyanobacteria bacterium OH_CDB_58
ATATTCAAAAGCTTTACAAATGGCTTAGTTGAAGGATTTAAACTTGGTATAAAAAACATTGTCGGGTTCTGCAAATCTATTCCTAAACCGATTGCCGTAATCGCGGGACCATTATTATTACTAAGCACAATCAAAACTCTAGGCGAAAACAACAAAGTTGATGCAAAACACGACACAATCAAATACTTAAAAGAACAATAAAAATAAAAATAAATAAAAAAGGTCTGTACTCAAATACAGGCCTTTTTTATAGCATTAAAGAGGAAATCATTTTTAAGATTTGTTTCGGTAACATTTAAAACTTTTATCTTTTAGGGTAAGATTTAAAATGGTGTTTTTAAAGAAACTAACTAAAACATCTGATGACGATAAGCAAGAAAATGGAGTAGAGAATGTATAATGTAGCGATTATCGGAGCAGGCCCGGCTGGAATTTTTGCTGCGCTTGAGATAACAAAACTTAAACCAGAGTGGAAAGTTATTCTTATTGAAAAAGGTCAAAAAATTGAAGATAGAAAGTGTCTTCTTAGAGAAGGTTATGCCCACTGCCCGACCTGCAAAAAATGCGGTTTGTTATGTGGTTGGGGTGGAGCCGGTGCTTTTTCAGACGGTAAATTAACACTTACACCCGACGTTGGCGGTCACTTGACAGACTACATGCCAAGAAAAAAAGTTGAAGACCTATTACAATACTCTGACAGTTTATATTTAGAACACGGCGCTACAGATGAAATTTTCGGATCAGACAAAGAAGTCTTCGCAGAAATTGAAAGAGCTGCCGTTATGGCAGAACTAAAATTGGTTCACTCACCTGTGAGACACTTGGGAACTGAAAGAAGCCTTGATGTATTGAAACACATGCAAGATTATCTTATGGATAAAATAACAATCGTAAACAATACCTCTGCTAAAAATCTTATAGTAGAAAACGAGCAAGTAAAAGGATTTACAACATCAGACGGTCAAACAATATACGCTGATCACATAATAATTGCCCCAGGAAGAGAAGGTGCAGACTGGTTAACAAAAGAATTTGCATCTCATAAAATAGGAATGGTGAGCAATGCAGTTGATATCGGAGTCAGAGTTGAGCTTCCGGCACCTGTAATGCAGGATATAACGGATAAACTATACGAATCTAAGTTAGTATACTACTCGCCAACATTTGGTGATGAAGTAAGAACTTTCTGTATGAATCCTTGCGGTGAAGTTGTTATGGAAAACTATAACGGAATTTCAACAGTAAACGGCCACAGCTACGCAAACAAGAAAACTCCAAATACAAACTTTGCACTTCTTGTGAGCAAAAAATTTACAGAACCGTTTAAAGAGCCTATTGCTTATGGTCAGCACGTTGCAAGACTGGCAAATATGTTATCAGGCGGAGTGCTTGTTCAAAGATTTGGAGATCTGCTTGATGGAAGAAGATCGACTCCTGAAAGAATAGCATCCAGCATAATAACTCCAACTCTCAGCTGTGCAACTCCAGGGGACTTAAGCTTAGTAATTCCATACAGACAAATGCTAAGCATAATCGAAATGCTTTATGCATTGGACAAAATAGCTCCGGGCGTAGCATCAAGATACACACTATTATACGGTATCGAGGTTAAATTCTATAGTGCAAGAGTTAAATTAACAAACGATCTTGAAACTGAAGGAGTTAAAAACCTTTATACAATAGGAGACGGTGCAGGTGTCACAAGAGGACTACTGCAAGCTTCAGCATCAGGTGTTCATGTAGCACAAGTTATTTGTTCAAAATAAACCTCCCTACACAAAAAAGAAAAACGGAAGATTAGTTTCTTCCGTTTTTTTTAATATTGAATTGAATTTAGCTGACAATATGTTTTAAATGAAGCTTTTGATTTGTTCACCGACGTTATCAGATTTTCTAAATCCAGCTCCAAAGCCAAACTCAATGCGAAATCATATGTTTTTAAAGTATTTCTTGCGACATCTGTTTTATTTACCACTTTCAGAGAGATAGTTTCTTCGAGGTATTTAGCAAAAGCAATGTACAGTTGGACTTGAGCATATTTTAGCCCGAACTGTTTTGCTATAAGGAGCGATTTTTCGAGATACATTTTTGTTGCGTCTAAATCACCCTTTATAATATATAGTTCCGCAATAAATTTTTGCAGATATATTATGAAATTATAATTATTTATCTTAGGATTCTGTGCTACTTCTAGTGCTTTCGTGGCAATATCTAAGGCCTTATCGGCTCCATCAACTGTCAGATCAACATGTGCTATCAAATACCAGCATAACAGTGCTCCAATCGCCACTTTTTCTTTAGCAAAATAGGTTACCTGTTCATTATAAATCTCTAAAGCTTTGGCTAAATTACCGTCATTATGAATCAAGTAGCCCAATATAGTTTTTAAAATATTTTTCGAGAAATTGTCATTTGTATTATTCGCAAAAGTTACAAGAGAGAATAATTCCTCTTTCAAGCTATCGAAGTTATTTGTTAAAATCTGATTTAATACATGGATCAAATTCCACTGAGAAAGAAACTCATCGCACATAACCTCAGAACGGTATGCTTTGGTTACATCAGACAGGATGACATAAGATTCCTTTACTTTGCCGATGATAGTGTATGACAATGCTTTTGCAAGTGCTGCCTTAGTTTCATAATACTTATTCTCGATTTTGTTTGCACGCATTACTTCTAGTACATTATCGACAAGCTCTAATCCCTGATCATTCCCTTGCACAGCATATGAATAAGCTAACGTAAGGTTTGTTTCAAGCCATCCTTCAAAAATTGTTCCAAGTGTGATGTTTTTTGCTGCAGTATTTTTAGAAAGAGCTTCTTCGATAACCGGTAATATCTCGTTTTTAGCAATATTAACAACTTCTTCGCAATTGCCGATACTATACAACGCTTTTAGCTTTCTTGACTTAATCAAAGCTGCTTCAATCGGGAGAGAATTTGGCTCAACAATACTCAATACGAGATTTACAGCCTCAACAACCCCATGGTAGTTTCCTGTCAAATAACAACTTGTTACCAAATACCCGCATAAATCGACTATTCTTACATTATCATTGATTTTTTTGGAGTTAGAAATCACATTTGACAAATAAGTTATAGCTTCTGCCGGATTTGAAGTATGAATTAATTTTCCGATTTGCTCACAAATCTCATTATATAGGATCTGAGAATTTTCAAAAGTACTTTCACTCAAGATTTTTAATTTTTGTTTTTGCGAAATCACATAAAGATTTATATCGCCTATACTTGCGGTCAGAGCGGCATTTTCACTCCACAAATCGAACAAAATATTAGGTTCAGATATATTCTGAGCAATTATCGCTTTCATCGAGTTGTTAGAAAGTACGCATTGCTGAATTATTTCAAATATTTTTTTATTGTTATCATGGAAAAATTCGTCGTTTTTAGCTTCCTCAAAAACATATCTCCACAGAGACAATCCTTTAAATGAATATGTATATTCATTCAACGGAGTTACAAAAAGTCTCTCCTTAAGCTCTTTTAAAATCGCCTCTAGCTGATCCTCAGGCAAGTTCATCGCATTAAGCAGTATTTGAACATCAAACTTATATCCGATAATTGAGGCACTGAAAAGAATACTTCTTAGTAATGGAGATAGCGATTTCAATCTGTTTTTTACCACTTCAGATATATTTTTTGGAACTAAATCAATATCACAATCATGATTGCTGAAAAGAACCCTGCCACTTTGAACATATAAATACTTTTTATCGTTAAGCAACGACATCATCTGCTCGATGAATGCAGCACTACCTTTAGACCTCTTATAGATGGATTCTCTCAATGTTGAAGGTAAAGTTTCCAAATTATTATTTACGAAGTTTCCGACAAACGTTTCGATTTGCTCTTGCGGAAGGTTTTCCAAATATACCGTTTCAAATACTTTTTCGCTCAATGTATTAGAATAGATATAGCTTTGTGCCACTCTTTTTTCTTTATACGCAACAAGAAGTTTTAATCCTTTGTCAAAATATCCTTTTTTCTCTATCAAATACATGAGAAACTCAAAAGAAGCACCGTCGATAAGGTCAAAATCATCTGACACTATAAGCAATTTATTTTTACTGATGATAGAATCCATAACCTTTTCTAACATCGTAAAGGCATTGTCTTTATTTTTCAGAATTTCTTCGAATTCACCTGGTTTTGAAGGGTACAAGAAGTTCATAAAATCAACAACTTCACTTGAAGATAGAAGGGTAAATATGCCTTCAAAAACCTTTTTATTATTCTTAACAAATAACTCTGGATTTGTTATAAAATTAGGCAGAGAAAGAAGCCTTATCAACGCATCTTGTATGAACCCGAAGTTATTAATCTGTGTCAAAGGAGAGCATTCACCGAAAAGAGACACGTAGTTTTCTTCTTGCAATTCTTTTATTACATACTGCAATACTATAGACTTGCCGCTTCCTTCATCACCATTTATTGCAACGATGTATTTATCTTTTGAATTCTTGATAATATTTATGATTTTTTGTTTAGCGTGTATTTGAGAATAGTAATTTATCTCGATGTCAGCCAAAGAAACGGGAGGAATTTCATCTTCATCCTCATCTTCTGAGGCATTCTCTTCTTTTTCAGTAACCGCTGTTTCTTCAGAGTGGGAATTCAATAATATATTATCCTCGACAACCCCATCCTCAGTTTCAACTTCTTCTGCCATTGAGGTGATAAAATCATTCTCTTCAAAGTCTGAGCTTGCTTGTTCTTTTATTTCAAGGATTTTTTCAGAAACCTCTTCAAACGCTTGTATTGCATCTGATTTTTTTTGAATGTCTATAACTTGTAATTCTTCTTCAATTGCTTCTTCATCAGAAATAATCGCGATATCCTCTACCAATCCAGATTCCATAGAAACTTTTGAATCAAAATTCAAAACCATCTGAAGGGTGTCGTCATTATCATCCTCATCATTGGTTTCCACTTGCTCTTCTACTATTTCTTCTAACCCTGGCTGCTGAGTTTGATGAAGTTCCTCTATGAAATTCAAGTTTTCATCAAGAACTATTCCGCATTTTCTACAAATTTCAGCATTATAAAGATTAGCCGAATTACACTCCGCACAATATTTAATCACTTCGAAATCACAATACTCACAGTTTTTTTGCCCAAAAGGTGTAAGCGACTGACAAGCAGGGCAAATCATATTGATTTTTACGCCGCAGACATTACAACGCAATAGATTCTTTTTTATTTCACTTCTGCACCTTGGGCAATACATGAT
>JAEZLC010000291.1 GCA_023435965.1 Cyanobacteria bacterium OH_CDB_58
GCAAAAGACATAGGCCAAAAGCTTATGGGTACACAAGATAAGCTGGAAGTGGATTTTTTCTTAAAAGCGGCTTTGTCTGATTTTTACTCGGAATTTTCAAAACGTTTCACAAATTTGGTAAAAATCGCAAATATGTATGAGTCAATTGATGCTTCAAAAGGTTACACTTTATTGTCATCCAATCCGACTTATGTCGCAGGAGAAAGCATGTATGGAGTGATCAGCAAAGTACCTACTAAAAAACTCTTTTTTAAAGTAAATGGCGAAAAATTTGGTATAGCATATAGTTTGGCGAGTAAATGATGGAAAATATTAACGAATTTATGAATATTAACATTGAACAAGAGTTTTGGGGTGACTTTGTTCTGGAAGCTTTTGAGCACCTAGAAGATATTGAAACCAATGTTATCACTCTTGAACAAAATCCTGAAGATATGGAAATTATTCATACAATGTTCAGGGCTTTTCATACTATAAAAGGATTATCAGGTTTCGTAGAGCATACTTTGATACAAGAAATTGCACATAAAACTGAAACCATGATGGATTTGTGCCGAAAGCAAGAGCTCAAGGTCAGCAAGGACGTTGTTGATTCTATTTTAGGCTCGGCTGATTATATCAAACATTTATGTGAAGACATGGATTCTGTAAAAGATCCTGAGTATGTTGCTAAAATACTTTCACATGTTCAATTCTTAGAAAAGGTTGCTAATCCCGCAGAACATACTGAAAATGAAGCAACTGAAGAAAGTACTGTTATTCACTCCGAGCAAGAAGAACAAAATCATGAAGATGTTGTATCAGTTGAACATCAAGAACTTCCTTATGAACAGAATTCAGATGAGGTTAGTGGTGTAGAGGAAGTTCAGATTGCTGAGGAAAATAACGCTGTAGATAATATTGAAGAACACGTTGAAGAGAATGCCTTTGAAACTCAGCAAGAATCTCCTCAAGAAAGTGTTGTTGAACAGTCTACGGCTTCTGAAGAAATTGTAAAAGAAGAAAAAATAATTGAAAAAATTACTGCTCGAGAGGAAGTAAAGACTGTAGTGGAAACTCCTCAGGCACCCAAAAGACCTATGCTCTCAAATGAGGAGCACATGAAGGTTGCTAATTCAAAAATCGACTATTTAGTAGATATGATTGGTGAACTTATAATCAACCAGTCATTGATAGAACAGCATATTGAACAAAAATACTCAACTGACCACGAGCTTGTTTCTGAAATGGGTTCTTTCTCCGGTATTACCAGAGAGCTGCAGAATCTTTCAATGTCATTAAGGATGGTTTCTTTAAAACCTACTTTCCAAAAAATTACCAGGATTGCTAGAGATACAATATCTGAACTGTCTAAGAACGTTGAGTTTGTGACTTCCGGTGAAAATACGGAAATAGATAGAGTTGTTACTGACAAATTGTTAGATCCATTAGTGCATCTAGTTAAAAATGCTATATCTCACGGTGTTGAAGAGAACGAAAATGATAGAATAGCGAAGAATAAATCTCCCAAAGCCAGAGTAGAGCTTAATGCTTATAACAAAAGAGGTAAGATTTATATTGAAGTAAGAGACGATGGACGAGGAATTGATACGAAAGTCGTTTATCAAAAAGCTTTAGAGAAAGGGTTGGTTGATCCTGCTAAAAATTACACAGACGAAGAAATAAGAGAATTTATATTACTACCGGGCTTTTCAACTGCAAAACAAGTTGATAATATATCAGGCCGTGGTGTAGGAATGGATGTTGTAAAAACACAAATTCTTCGTATCGGTGGAAAAGTAGATATAAAAAGTGAATTAGGAATTGGTTCTACTTTCACGCTTGAAGTCCCTGTTAATCACGCTATTATGAACGGTACAGTCGTTGAAATATTTGGTCAACAGTTTATAATACCGACAATGAATGTGAAAGAAATTTTACAGCCACTACCGGAACAGTGGATTGCTACTCAGCAAAGAACCACAATGCTAAAAGTTAGAGATAATATAATCCCGATAGTTCCTCTATCTCTGCTATTTAAAGAGTTTGACCAACAGAAAAATTGCAAATTGGTCATACTGTTAGAGTTAGATCAAGAACTGCGTGCTTTACCTATAAATACAGTTGTAAATAGACAAGAGGTTGTTGTAAAACCTGTTGGTCCTGAGTTTGCAAATTTAAAGTACATTTCAGGAATGTCTATTTTGGGTAACGGCAGAGTGTCTCTTATTTTAGATGTAGATTATTTATTCAAAAAGGAGGTAAAAGAATAAATGGAAATAACTGAAGAAAAATTACTTACGTTTTCCCTTGGAAGCGAAGGTTATGGCCTTTCGATTCTTAAAGTAAAGGAAATTATTGGAATGATGCATATCACTCCAGTTCCTAGAACTCCTGATTTTGTTAAAGGGGTTATTAACTTAAGAGGGAAAATTATCCCTGTTATGGATTTGAGGCTCAAGTTCAACATGGAAGAAAAACCGTACAATGAAAGAACTTGTATTATTGTTGTTGAAATAAATCTTAAAAATACTCAAAGACTGTTGGGAGTTGTTGTTGATATGGTTTCTGAAGTTGTAAGCATTACTTCAGAAGAAATTGAGCCGCCGCCACAGTATGGTACAAAATTAGACCATAATTTTATCCTTGGTATGGGTAAGATAAAGGATAGAGTTGTCATAATAATAGATATTGATGAGATATTCATGCAAGATGACGTTTTAAAAATGTTCGAAATTAGTGAAGGAGCCAAAAATGTCTAATAATACAGTAGGCACAAAGTTAGGGACAAAAATTACAATAGGTGTTGTTTTTGTTTTGGTTACGGCATTATCAGCTGGTTATATGGCCGGTCACCAGGGCATTAGCACTATTGATATTTTTCTTCTTGTGTTATCAATTACTGTTGCAGTAGTTATTTCAGTATTTGTATCAAAAAATATTTCTAGTTCCATTCATTTTATAATTAGAGATTTAGTTGATACATCAACGAATGTTTCTTTGACAGCAAAAGAATTAAACCGTTTTGGTCAATCATTAGCAGAAGG
>JAEZLC010000071.1 GCA_023435965.1 Cyanobacteria bacterium OH_CDB_58
CCTCAGTTATCACGGTTTTTTGTGCGACTTCTAAAAATAGAACAGGTCCGTATGGCGAAAAATACCATTCTATAGCTCCAAAATTGGATTGTTATCCTTGCATGAAGAAAACATGCCCTGATAAAAAACAGAAAAATATATGCACAAGTGCTGTAAATTCAACTCAAGTTATAAATATTGTAAAAAATATATTACATTAGTTGAATAAAAGGTGTATAATTTATTTACTTGTTGAACAGAAAAGAGTCATGAGTATATTTTCCAAGTTTAAATCATATTTAAATAAAATTAATCAGGTTGAGAACAATATAGCTCTTCGTACGACGGGGTTTCTAGAAGTTTACGAAAGAAATATTGTACTTGAGCAGGAAATTGAGCTTAGAACAAAAGAGTTAAATCAGGCAAATCAAACACTGCTTACTTTGAGCAATATTTGGGACATGATGAACTCTTCTCAGCCGCTTTCCAATGTTCTTGAAAAAATTGTTGCTTCATTACACGGAGAGATGGGCTATGTTAACAGTACTATTATTCAACTGACAGAAAGCCCTTCCGGGAAGTTCTTTTTGCCTAAATCGTACTCAATTACTCCTATAATCCAAAGAGTAATAGATTATTTGGATTTTCCTCTGGATAAATTTAAAATTCCATATATAGAAGAATCTATATTTGCAAAAGCATTGAATGAGAAGAAGATTTTGCATACTCAAGAAGTCAATTCTTTGATAAGAAATCTTTTGCTCGAGTTTCCCCAACAACATATTGAAGAAGTTTTGTCTATAGCTGTGAGCAAATGTGTCATAGTTGTGCCTTTGTTTAAACATAGTGAGCCTTTCGGGTGTTTGATAGTGTCTTCAGAAAGAGAAATTCCTACAGATACCGAGCTTAATTTTCTTAATTTGTTTGCAAACCAAATTGAGTTGGCGATAACAATCGCTGGACTTTTTGAAGAGGTCAAAAAGCAGGCGGTTACAGATCCTTTAACAGGACTGTTTAATCGACGATATTTTGAAGACAGTATTATAAAAGAAGCAGAGAGATCTTTAAGGTTGAAACAACCGTTTTCTCTTATTTCTTTGGATTTAGATTATTTAAAAACGATAAATGATACATTTGGTCACCAATATGGAGACATTGCTATAAAAACTATAGCTGATGTTATAAAAAAGAAGGCTCGCTCTATTGATATCCCTGCAAGAATCGGTGGAGAAGAGTTTAATATAATTCTTCCCGGTATTGATTCTTATGGTGCGTTGATAGCGGCAGAGCGTGTAAGAGCTGCGATTGAAGCAGCAGACGTTGACAAGGTAGGACATATAACTGCAAGTATAGGTGTTGCTACTTTCTTAGAGCACAGTGATAGGGTTGATGAACTTATAGAGCTTGCAGATCAAGCTATGTATAAGGCAAAAATAAGCGGAAGAAATCAGGTTCAAATAACAAAACTGCAAAAAGAATCAAACTGGCAAAAAGTTGCAGTTGGGGCTTTTATGGATATTCTTACCAAAAATAGAATTCCTGTACCTCAAGATGTTGCAAAAGAACTTGCTGAGAAGCTTGATAAAGTCACCGTGACAGGAAAAAATTCCAAAGAGGTGTTGTATTCAGTCGTCGATATGATTTCAAGAACTTATAATTATATGCACCAGACAGGTGAAACGAAGTCAAAACTTCTTTTAGCTGTCATGCTTGCCAAAAGGCTGGACCTTACTAAGGCAGAAGTTGATAAATTAAAAGTGGCGATGCTTTTATATGATATCGGAAATATTATGATTCCGGAAAATATATTGAACAAATCAGGTCCTCTTACTCCTGATGAAAAGAAACAAGTGCAATCGCATCCTGTCATTGCTGCAAAAGAAATATTACAACCGATAAGCAGTATTCAAGATGTCATTCCGATTATTGAATTTCACCATGAAAACTGGGATGGAACCGGTTATCCGAAAAAAATATCAGGAAATGAAATTCCAATAACATCACAAATTATATTGTTAGTAGATGCGTATTTTGCACTGACACAAGATAGACCATATAGAACAGCGTATACTGTTGATGAAGCTATTTCTATAATAAAAGAAGGCCGAGGCAAGCAGTGGAATGAAAAGCTGGTCGAAGAATTTATTTATATAGTAAAGAACGAAAATGCAGAGTAGAAAAGATAATATTATAACCGCATTATATCGCTGGATTACTACGTATAAGAACAAGGAAATCCTCAAGGACACAACCAAATTAAGCAATTTTAAATTTGATGCTTACGTTGATAGTTCGGTTATTGCCCCTTTATCTTTCACGGTTTTTGAACTTTCAGAAAAAGGTGAACTTTTAATTGATGATACTGCAAGGTTAATAGATAGCGAAGCAGCTTTTTTCTTATTTGTAAACCCTAAAACGGGATGGGTTTTTGCAGTTAAAAATACTCTTGAGAATCAAAAGAAACTTATAAAACAAGAGCCTATTCAGAATTTTAAAATAAAAATTACTCAGTAATCTCGAAATCAGGGAATTGCTCACCTTCTTTAGCAGCAGCTTCAAGAAGAGAATAAGTCATATATGCGCCTAGAGCTACCGCTTTTGGATCAAGTTCTGTGTGGTTGGCAGCTTCAATTATTGCAGTATTTATTTCCGGATTTTCTTCTTTTATATAATGTATCATCTTTTTTCTCCAAGAATGAACATCCTGAAAGATCTCTGCAAATATTAATGTAGCGTGTTCTTCACTTATTATCGGTAACAAATCTCTATATTCCTGTTAAAAATACTTTTGTATTATAGCTTAACTTAAAATCGATGTCATTAAATAAATTTTTCTTAACAAAAAAGCCATATATAATATGGCTTTTCGTAATATATTTTGCTTCTTTTAATTATTCAGCGACAGTTTCTGACTCTTCTTCGTCTTCTTCGAATACGTCTGTTCTGATAGAGCCTGTTTTTGCTTTTGACATATGTTTGTCTTTGAATTTTTTAACTTGTCTGTCTAATTTATCAGCAACAAGATCTATACTTGCGTACATAGATTCTGCACTTTCTTCTGCTTGAACTGAACCAGATGTAAGTTTACAAATAACTTCTGCTGTATGATTTAGTGATACTGAAGGATTTTTAATTACGTTTAAAACAACTTCAATTGATTGTATTTGATCGTAGTGGTTAACTACTTTTCCGATTTTTTCTTCAGCATAAGCTTTAATTGCATCTGTGATTTCAATATTACGCCCTTTAACAGTAATGCGCATATTTTTGCCTCCATAAAAACTGTAACTTATTGATTATAAACCATTTTGAAAAACTTTTAAACCTCTTTTCCGTTATTTGTTAAGCAAATGGATAATATTATTAATTTTTTTTTAAAACTACGTTAACAAAGAAGAATACGAATGATATAATTAGATCAAACCAGAGATAAATATATCTGTAATTCTAGAAATATACATCATAGATTTCAATACGACTAATGGAGAACAATATGAATAATCTTTCGATAGGAGTTGATTTAGGGGGGACTAAGGTCTTAACTGCCTTAATCGATAAAAGTACGGGTGAAATTATTCACTACGTGAAGAAAAAAACAAAGAAAGACAAGGGACCTGACAAAATTGTCCATAAGATAATAAAGTCAATAAATGAATTGTTAACAGAACAAAATCTTAAACCAGAAGATATTTCTTCAATCGGAATAGGTGCAGCTGGCCAAGTTGATAGAGAACGAGGCATTTTGATAGCGGCACCTAATTTAGACTGTTTTAATCTAGAGCTCAAGTCAATAATTGCAAGAGAATTCGATGTTCCGGTATTTATCGGCAATGACGTTGAAATCGCGACATTAGGAGAGATGAAGTTCGGTGCCGGTCGTGGTCATAAGGACTTTGTATGTATTTTTGTCGGGACAGGCGTTGGCTCTGGGCTTGTCCAAGACGGAAAAATTAGGCATGGTGGGGCGGGAACAGCCGGTGAAATCGGGCATATTATTGTAGATGTCGGAGGCAGACCTTGTGCTTGTGGTGGTAATGGTTGTCTCGAAGCTTATGCGTCAAGGCTTGCTGTGGAGAAAAGGATAACCGGGGCACTTAGAAAAGGCAGGCTTTCAGATATAACAAATTATCTGGTGGAAGGTAAGTCTATAAAAACAAGTATGATAAAGAAAGC
>JAEZLC010000189.1 GCA_023435965.1 Cyanobacteria bacterium OH_CDB_58
CAATTCTACTCCTAAGCTAGGACGTTCTGAGGGAAATAAAATAGTAATAGATCTGCTTCAATCCGCAAATATTAAGTCTTCTGATACAGTCGTTTTGACTTACTATGATGCAAAAAAATTCGAAAAATACATAGGCAAGCAAAAATATAAAATGTTCTGGATAGATAAGTATAATTTTACAGGTTATATAGTTCCTCAGGATTATACGTACAAAACAATCGTTATAAATGGTAAAATTCTGTTTTATGACAATCTGAAACTTAATGATACCAAACTTTTTGAGCAAAAGTTTTATAATAATTTCATAAAAAATATGAAAAAGGGCGATAAGCTTGCAATAGTGGTTTTGAAAACAGTATCATTCTTCAATGAAAAGCAGATGAAGGAAATAACCTCAAAGCCAACTACATATTATGATACTCCTTTTTTGTTTATGGTTTTCTCATATGTTAAAAACAATTCTGTAGCGATAAGCTCTAAATACTTAAAACCCAAACAAGTACTAGAAACAGGTGATTGGGCGGTTATTGTTTTTGAAAAACAATAGCTAGTCAAGAGTAGCGATGTCTGATGAGGTCGAAAAATTGGAATCCAAGTAGTGTTTAAGTGCCTTGAAATCATTGATGTTATTATTTTTTAAGAATTTAAAAGCACATTCTCTCGCCTGTTCAAGTATATGTAAGTCCTTGGTAAGGTCGGTCAGGTTAAGTTCAGGGAGTCCGCTTTGCCTTAATCCCAAAAACTCGCCAGGACCTCTTATTTCCAAATCTTTTTCTGCGATAACAAAGCCATCATTTGTTTGTGCCAGAATGTTCAGCCTGTTAAGGGTGTCTTTTGATGAAGAAGAACTTATAAGAATACAGAAAGATTGTGCCTTTCCTCTGCCGACCCTACCTCTTAGCTGGTGCAGCTGGGACAATCCAAATCTTTCCGCATTATCTATAACCATCACGGTTGCATTAGGAACATCTACACCCACCTCAACCACCGTCGTGCTGACAAGGATGTCATAGTTTTTGTTTTTAAAGTCTGCCATAACCTGATCTTTTTCTTCGGGCTTCATTTTACCGTGAAGCAGGCCTACTTTTAGATCAGAAAATTCTCCAGCTTGGAGGTCTTCTGCTTCTTTTGTCGCAGCTTTTGCTGAGAGAGTTTCAGACTCATCGATTAGTGGAAATATTATGTATGCTTGATGTCCAAGTTCAACTTGCTGCCTAATAAGGTTATAAGCCTGTTGTCTTTTATTTGCATTTATTAATGCCGTTTTAATGGCCTTCCTACCCTTAGGAAGCTCGTCTATTATCGTCAAATCCAAGTCTCCGTGGACTGTAAGTGCCAAGGTTCTGGGGATAGGAGTCGCAGTCATAGTGAGAACCTGAGGTATTGTTGCTTTTGTTTTTAATGCATTTCTTTGTTTAACACCAAACCTGTGCTGCTCATCTATGACGATTGCACCGAGGTTGCAAAATTCTATATTGTCCTGAATTAATGAATGAGTCCCTACCGCTATGTTTATTTGTCCGTTTAACAGGTCAGTTTCAAGCTTGTTTCTGAGTTTTTTGTTGTTTGAGGAGGTAAACAATCCAATACTTATTCCAAACGGAGTGAGCCAGTTAACAAAGTTGTTAAAATGCTGTTGTGCCAAAATCTCTGTCGGAGCCATAATCGCACCTTGAAAATTATTCTCTATCGCTGCTAGGAGCATAATGCAGGCTACAACTGTTTTTCCGCTACCAACGTCGCCTTGTAAAAGCCTTTGCATAGGCATTTCGCTGTTTATGTCGTTTAGAATTTCATTTATAGCCCTTTGTTGAGCACCTGTTAGTTCAAAAGGAAGTTTTTCAATAAAGCTTTTCACCAGCCCCTTTTCTTTTATGCTTATAGGAAGGGTTTTTATATTTGAGGCATTTTCTTCCCTTAGCAATCCCAATTTTAGCTGGAGAACAAACAATTCTTCAAAGACAAGTGAGTACCTTGCTTGTTCAAGGGTTTCAATGTCTTTTGGAAAGTGTATTTGCTCTATTGCATCTTGTCTGTTTAGCAGTTTGAACTGGTTTATTATTTCTTCGGGAAGAAGATTTGTGATTTGCTCTTTGTAGTCCTGAAGGGCATTAAATATAGCTCTTCTTAGAGTTTTTACATTAAGGTTTTCGACAAGCGAATATACCGGTACAATCCTGCCCAGATGTATATTTTCCCCTTCGTAGAACTCTGAATTTATGAGTTGGTATTGAGGCTTGTCAATTGTATATAGTCCGCTGTAATTGTCTTTTTTTACTGTTCCTGAGACGATTATGCTCGAATCTTTCGGGAACTGAGCTTTGTATCTTTCGAGCATATATCTATTTGCTTTTTGATAGAAAAAGCTTAATTCGGTAGCAGCGGTTTCATCCGTTATTCTAACCGTCACAATAGATAAATTGCTCTTTGTCGTGAAAGCTTTAAGGGACGATATTTTCCCAAAAATAGTCACGTCTTCGCCTTCTCTTAAATCTTTTATAAAACATCGAGATGAGTAGTCTATGTGTTTTTTGGGGAAGTAGTTTATAAGGTCAAAAACCGTGTAGATGCCTAGTTTGTTTAACAAATAAGCTACCTTGGGACCAACGCCTTTTACGTAAGTTACGTCTTGGTCGTAAATGCTTTTGCTTTGATTATTTGTAGATGAACCTTCTTCTTTTTTTTCTAGAGACGGGTTCAGCTCTGCTCTTAGAATACTTATTAAGCGCTTAATTATCTTTTTTCTTTGGGGTAAATTCTCGTGCGGGTACGCTTCAAAACTTTCAATTATTGGTAGCCACTTTGGATCTTTTTTCGAAAGTTTATAAATATTCTTAATCTCTTTTTTTATAAAGCCTGAAAAGGTCGATTCTTTGCCTTTTATGTCAATGTACTGGTGTTTTTCTTCCACACCAATTGCCATTTTTATTTGCTCTAAATTAACATCTTTTAAGTAGCTTTCTAAAATCATTTTAATTGTCTGTTATTCTTAAAACTTCATAAATATCTATTTTTTTGGCTTTTCCTCTGATTTTAACATCGCTAATTTTTATAACATCTGCGATGGAAGTTATATGTTTGTAAGTGTTTTCGCTTATGAGGAATTGCGTTTTATATATTTTATTGTGTGCTTCTATCCTGCTAGCAAGGTTTACGGTATCTCCTATTACGGTGTATTCGAGCCTTTCTTCAGATCCTACGTTTCCGACAAAGGCTTCTCCTGTATTTATACCTATACCGATCGTTATTTTGGGTTTGCCTTCACTAATCCATTTATTTTGGAGGACTTTCACTTTTTTAAGTATTTCTTGAGCGCATTTTACCGCGTTTATTGCGTGTTTTTTGTTTTTGATAGGTTCTCCAAAGATTGCCATAATAGCATCTCCCATGAACTTGTTAAGAACTCCATCGTGTTTACGTATTATCGGCTCAACGGCACTGAAGTATTCGTTTAGTATCCCTGTGACTTCTTCAGCACTCAGGTTTTCTGATATTGAGGTAAACCCCCTGATATCAGCGAAAAGTATGGTTACTTCTGATTTTATTCCGCCAACTTTTACATGATCAATATTTTGCATAACGTTTTGCATAATATCCTTTGAGATATATTTACCCATAACGTTTTGAATTTTTTCCTTATTTTGACCTTCTATAATGTAGCGGTAAGAGTAGCCAAATGCGATTACAATCATTCCTGTTACTATTGGTGTAAAAAGAGATATCTCTATGTTATTTGATAAAAACATGTTATAAAAAATGATGTGTGCACAGGTCAACATTGAGGTGAAAGCAAGTGAAACAATTATTGAATATCTGCTTATGATCCAAAAAGTCAGCCAACCGAACAACAATGACAAAAGCAGAGTTATTATAGGGTTTCTTTCAATAAAGAATTTATTGTCAATCATATTGTTAACAGCTGTTGCCTGAATATCGACTCCTGAATGTTTTAGAAGAATTGGAGTATTTCTTCGATCTTCAAGACTTTGTGAGTTAGCATTTCCGCCTACAATAACAATTTTATCTTTAAAAATTTCTGGATTGATAGCGGGACGCTTACCTTCTTTTATTGCTTTTTGGGCATTAATTATATCAATTGCGGAATAGTGGTTGTGAGAATAAAACTCATCTTTTGGCTTGTACCAACTGAAATTTGTGAAGATTCCAGACCAGTTGGAATATACGGAATTATTTGATTTTTTCTGAGAAACCGGTATTCTTAAAGCCTTGCAGCCGTCATCCGAGCATAGAAAATGATCATAAAGTGCAAAATCTTTCACCCCTGTTTTTAGGGAATATGCACTTAACGCAAGAGACGGGTACAATTTCCCCTTATATTCCACAACGGGCATATATCTTCTTATAACACCGTCTTTATCCATAGGTATCATCACAGAACCCAACGCCGGAACGTTTTCTATGAAGTCTTTTGGGAATTTTGTTACCCCAAAGTAATTTGAGTCTATTTTTCTTATTCTTTTATCTTTTATGTTAACCAGTGATTTTTTTTCAAATAATTCATCGTAACTAGTCGGGAGTATATCGCCGCTATTGTTGTTTGTCGAATACAGGTTGAACCCAGAGACAAACGTATGAAGGTTAGGAAGCCTTTTGTAAAAGCTTTGATCTGCCTTTGGATTATATGAATCAGGAGATGTTATAACCGCATCAAAAAGTATTGCTTTTGCTTTGGCTTCATTTTGCAAAAATTCAAAAATGTCTGTGTATAAGGATCTGGGCCATGGCCATCTGATGTATTCTAGAGATTTGTCATCAATAACGACAATTACAATATCGTCAGAGCCATACTCTTTTTGATTGTACGTAATTTGTTTTACCGCATAATCATTGGCACTTCTATCTAAGAACTGCGTAGATATTATATATGCAATTGTTGCTACAAATAAAAACGAAATAATAACAATAGTAAGTGAGCTTTTAAATCTTTTCATATAATAATTTTACCTAACATCAACACCTTTTGGCAAATGTTACGCTTACTCTTCAATTTTTACGGCACCTTGTCTTAGAATTTTGATCTCATCATTTAGTGCCAGAGCAACAGTGGATTCTAGTCCTTTTGCTTCAAATCCATAGTCTTCAAAAGTGTAATCCACAAATTCACCGATGAAATTTTTCGCTTCTTCGTAGTTTTTAGCAGATGGCTGTGATGAAAGATTGGCACTGGTTGTCGCTAATACGTGCCCATCTATTACTTCGCATAGTCTTTTGAAAAACTCGTTGTTTGGAACCCTTATTCCAACAGTATTATTGCCCGAAGTAATTGTTGGAGGCGTTTTTTCTGTTTTTTCGAATATTAACGTCAAAGCCCCAGGGAAATGATTTTTAATAAGCTGATTTGCTTTTTTCGGGACTGTTTTTACGTAAGGCAGCAAATTTTCAATGTCGTTTGACATAAGAATTAGAGGTTTAGAGGTGTCTCTGTTCTTTAAACTGTAGATTTTTTCAACTCCTTCTTTAGAGTTTGGCAAACAACCTACCCCCCAAACCGTGTCTGTTACAAAGGAGATTACTCCTCCATTTTTTAAGGTATCATTAAGTTTTTTTGTGAAATTAACGTCGTTTAAAATGTCCATATAACCTTCCAAATAGTTCTTTTACATATCCTACTCTTAAAATTGAAGCAAAAACCGCATATATAGAGAAGCAAATTACCAGCATAATACCTGTTTTCATAGCCAACATAATCCAGTTTGATGTGTCGATGATCCATAATTTGTAAATTACAAGGCTCAATAAATATGAAAGAGCCGCTGCTATGGTCATTTTAATAAGGTTTCTAAAATATAATTTGTAATCCATATCCATTTTCTTTAATAAGAAAATGCCTAGTAGTGTAGCGTTAAAAAGCGTCACAAGCGATGTTGAAAGAGTTATGCCCCCTATCCCTAGTGATTTTACGAAGAAAAAGTTCAATACGAATTTTAGTGCAATTGATGACAGTGCAACTAAAAATGGCGTTTTTGAATCGTTAAATGAGTAAAAAATTCTAGTTATAGAATCTCTGAAAACATAAGGGATGATGGCAATAGACAAGTATATTAGTGCTTGAGATACCATATAAGTGGCGTTTGAATCAAAGGCTCCTCTCTGGAATACAAGCTGTACAGCGTCGCTAGCCAGCAAAATTATTCCAATCAAGATGGGGAATGCAACAAAATTCAGCAGCCCAACTCCTTTGTTAAAGTAATATCTTATATCTTTGTAGTTTCCTTCCCCGACAAGCTTTGAAAAAATAGGAAATAACGGCACAAGGAATGCTGTAACCAATATTCCTACCGGGAATTGAAAAATTCTATTCGCATAACCTATTGCAGACCAGGCTCCTGACGTCAGTTGCGACGCAAAGAACATATCAACGTACACATAAATTTGCCCTACTGTAGAA
>JAEZLC010000020.1 GCA_023435965.1 Cyanobacteria bacterium OH_CDB_58
GTTCCAGAGGTTGCTGCAAGAGAACATTTGGATGCTATAAATCTTGTAATAAATGAAGCCTTCGAACAATCAGGATTGAAACCGTCTGATATAACTGCAATAGCAGCTACAGTCGGACCTGGTTTGGTAGGATGTCTTTTGGTGGGATTGAATGCAGCAAAAGCATTGGCTGTTGCGTATGATAAGCCATTTATTGGCGTTAATCACCTTAATGCTCATGTATGTGCCAATTATATTGATACGGAACTTGAACCGCCATTTGTAGCGTTACTTGTTAGTGGTGGACATACCCAGATAATCAAAGTTGATAGTTATCTTGAACAGTCCATAATCGGCGAAACAATAGATGATGCTACAGGTGAAGCATATGATAAAGTTGCAAGGCTTATCGGTTTGCCGTATCCAGGTGGTTTGAATTTGGATAGGATGGCTCCCGCTGGAGATCCAAACAGATTTAAGTTTACAGAAGCAAAAGTTGGAGAGTACGATTTTAGTTTTTCAGGGCTTAAAACAGCAGTTCTTCAGTTGATTCAAAAACTTAAAAAAGAGTCTCCTGAATTGCCTAAAGAAGATATTGCAGCCAGTTTCCAAGAATGCATTACTAAAATATTGTTCAAAAAAACGGTTAAAGCAGCTGAAAGCATAAATTCTAAGGTCATAGCCTTAGGCGGTGGAGTTGCTGCGAATTCTGAGATAAGAAAAAAATTCTATGCACTTGAGAGTGAAGGATATAAAATTTATGCTCCTGCAATGAAGTATTGTACAGATAATGCTTCTATGATAGCTTCTGCGGCATATTTCTTGGCCGAGACGACAGATTCTTTGGATGTAGAAGTTTTTTCAAGACTTTAAGATATAAAACCAGCAAAATAAAAAGCCGCATAAAGCGGCTATTTAGTTTGGATTTATTCCAAATCTCCTCCCCTAAAGTCATAGATTTCCATCTGTGACCGTAAAATCGTTAGTGTTTATTTCTTTCGATTTAAACGCTATCGACAAACCTTATTTGATTTTCAAGTGCAGATTGCTTATGAAATGTTTTTATAATCAATTTTCTATATATATATCATTAATTCGTGATATTGTGAATAGTTCACTAGTATAATTTCACTAATATAGTTTTTTGTAGCCTCAACATCTAATAATAGTAACGAATTTGTAGAATACATGCTTTAACATTTCTTAATAATCAAATCAAATTAACGTATGATTTAATTCGAATCCGCCTTGTAATAATACGGCATTATGCTATTATATTCTCAATGTACTGGAGTTGATATGCAGAAGAAATTATCTATAGCATTTATTTGGCATATGCACCAACCTAATTATCAGGCACAGCCTCATGGAATAAGGCTTATGCCTTGGGCAAGGCTGCACGCCATAAAAGATTATCTCGATATGCTCATGTTTTTGGATAAATTTCCTGAGTTAAGACTCAATTTCAATATAGTTCCGGTTCTCTTAGATGCAATTGAAGATTATGCGAATAATGAAGCTCATGATATTCACTCAAGGCTAACGGTAACACCTATAGAAGAATTGACTGAGGACGATAAACAATACGTTTTGAACTATTTCTTTGATGCTAATTATTCAAACTTGATTGCTCATCACAAGTATTATAGTGATCTTTATCAGAAAAGATATTTGAAAGAAGAAGTAGATATTAATGATTTTTCTGATCAAGAGTATTCAGACATTATGATGTGGTTCAACCTAGTATGGTTTGATCCTATTTGGAAATCAAGATTTAAAGAAATAGAAGAATTTGAGAAAAAAGAAAGAAATTTCTCTCTTCAAGATAGGCAGCAGGTAATTGAAATCCAAAGAAAAATCATTTCTCAAATTATTCCTGCGTTTAAAAAATATCAAGACGAAAACAGGATAGAGATAACTACAAGTCCTTATTATCACCCGATTTTGCCAATAATGTTTGATTCGAACATAGCTAAGAAGTCTGCCATAAGACATCCGCTGCCGGATACCAAGATAAATATGGCAGAAGACGCCAAAAAACAAATAAAAATGGCGTTGGATAAGCTGGAAAAAACTTTCGGGAAAAGACCAAAAGGAATGTGGCCATCGGAGCACTGTGTTAGCCAAAAAACTCTCGAATGTTTTGCGGAGCTTGGGTTAAAGTGGACTATTTCTGATGAAGGTATTTTGGCAAATTCTATCAAAAAAGAGTTTGTGAGAGATTTTAAAGGGTTTTTAGAAGATCCTTACGAACTTTGTAATGTATACAAATTCGCAACAAGAAAAAAAGATATAAATATTATTTTTAGAGATTCTGTTATTCCAAATCTTATAAGTTTCGAGTACCCAAGGCACGATAGTGTTGTTGCTGCAAGTGATTTGTATGGCAGAATAAAAACAATTCAGAACAAGCTTCAAAATTCTCCCGATGAAAATCATTTGTTAACTATAGCAATGGACGGTGAAAATAGTTGGGAAAGCTATTCTCACGACGGTGCTATTTTCTTGGAAACGCTCTATAAATTGATTAGCAGAGATAAGACTCTTTCTACGGTTCTTGTGTCTGACTATGTGGAAAATGCAGACCATGTAAAAGCATTGGACAACCTTGCCGCAGGTTCCTGGATAAATAGAGATTTTCAGCTTTGGATTGCAGAACCCACAAAGAATTTGGCTTGGACATATCTTTCAAAAACACAGGCCGATTTAAAAGAGTTTGAAAAGGAAAAACCTGATAAAAATCTACTCGAGCTTGCGTATAATGAACTTTATATAGCACAAGGAAGCGATTGGTTCTGGTGGTATGGAGAGCCTAATGATTCTGGGCAGGACCATATTTTCGATTATTTGTTCAGAGAGCATTTGAAAAATATTTATCTTCTGTTGAACAAAAAAGTGCCAAAGTATCTTGAGTCGCCGCTGATTTCGTTTATAGGAAAGCCTTCAAGGGCTCCTAAAAAACAAATAACACCAACTGTAAACGGTAAAGATCTTTATAATGATGAATGGATAAATGCAGGTTGTATTGATATTCCGGCAGGTCCGATTCCTCAGGAGAATAAGCTGTTTAACAGGATTTGTTTTGGTTGTGATCAGGATAATATATATTTAAGGTTTGATATAAATCGATATATTCTTGATGCACATGGTAATTTCAAGTCTATTTTTCAAATATATGTTTATTTTAAATGCTATAACG
>JAEZLC010000048.1 GCA_023435965.1 Cyanobacteria bacterium OH_CDB_58
GAATAAAGTAACTTCCATAAACTAATTTTATCATGTAAACTTTGTATTCAAACTTGAAAAATTGTTTAAAAATCCCTTATAACGGGAATATTACAAGTGTAGAAGTTTGTGAGTAGGAAATGGCAAAAGTACTTTTGTTAAATTCTGAAGAAAAGCCTCTTAATATCACGACCTGGAAACGGGCTCTTGTTCTTATTATTAAGGGTAAGGCACAGTATGCCCAAAAGTTAGATGAGATAGAAGATTTTATCCGTATTGATAATACGATGATACCAAAAGTTATTAAGTTGACCTATGATTTGGCAGTTCCCGATGTGGAACTGCCTTTTTGCAGGGAAAATATATATATAAGGGATGAATATACATGCCAGTATTGCGGCAAAAAATTGTCTCCTTCAGAACTTACGTTAGATCACGTATTTCCGAAATCTAGGTTAGGTCCGGATATTTGGGAGAATATTGTCGCTTGCTGCAAAGAGTGTAATCAGAGAAAGGCCGATAGAACTCCAAAAGAAGCCGGGATGAAACTGATGCGACGACCCTATCGACCAACAGATTATTTTGAATTTGAAAAAAAGAAATATTCTCAACTGAATCATAGTTGTTGGAATAAATATTTTAAAGCTTCATAAAAAAAGAGTGCCGCGACAGCACTCTTTTTAAGTTATAGTTATAAAACTATTTTTGCATAGCTTTTTTAACTTCTTTTTTGTATATTTCAACGTTTGGCTGAAGAACTTCTGGAAGCGCTTCAGTTTTTGGGGTTACGTTATTGTTTAACTGTCTTAGCATGTTTCCTGTATATAGTGTTTCAAAGTGTTTTAACTCGAAGAATCTTGCGATTGATTCAGGAGAGAAATCTTTGAGTTCTATTTTTGAAACCGGGTGTTGTGCAGAATATGCAGAAACAACGCCTTCTAACACAGCTGATGTAACTTTGTCTTCAGGTTTTGCATATACGAATGTAAAGAATGAATCTTTGTTGTTAGGATCTAAGTCAGCTTCTGCGTTATAGTGCAGGTATCCAGGTCCGATATTAGTATCCGTAGAAATTGCAGCCTTCAATGATTCATTTTTAAGTTGTTTTTCCCAAAGTGTTGTGCCGGTGAAAGCGTCACCGAAATATTCAACAAAATGTTTTGTTTTTCCAGCTTTTTTAGCTTCAACGTTAAATGCTGCTAACTGTAGTGCTGAGTTTTCATTAATATCAGGATTAGAGAACTCTTTTTGTGCGGCTAATGACGCCTCAAGCATCTTTTTAACGTCTTCTTTGGGAACTCCAGCATATGCTAATGTGAAGATGGTTGCATCGTCTAAAATTGAGAATCTTCCGCCTACATCGTCATGCACTAGTCCTGACAATTTGATTTCTCCGCTGTTGACGATTCTTCTAAGAGCACTTTTTTCACTTGAAGCATCCGTCATTGCTACAAATCTGTCTGATACGTCTTCTTTTCCAAGGTGCTGTTGCATAAGTTTTTTGGCGTTTTCATATGCAACTGTTGTTTCAAGAGTACCACCTGATTTAGATACAACTAAGAATTTTGTTTTGTCTAAATTAAGTGTTGATGCGAATCTTTTGAAACTCTCAGGATCTACTGATGAATAGAAATGCACATTTGCATCTTTTCCTAATAATTTCATCATCGCTTCTGTTGTGTGGCGAGAACCGCCTATTCCTAAAATCGCAATGTCAGAGTACTTGCCTTCTTTTGCCTGAGTTGCCAAGCTGTAAATGGCATCTAGGTTTTTAATTTGATTGTTTGGAAGTACGTTAATCCAATTTAAAAACTGACCAGCTTTACCTGCTCTAGAATTAACATCTTCAACAGCCTTTTTGCCCATTTCTGAATATTGTGCGACATTTGTAGTTCCTACTTTTATCACTACATCTTTGTTTCCCATAAATGCTACTCCTCTATATGCCCATGCGGGTATCTTCTGAGTATTATTATCTAATGAAGGTGTGTTATTTGCAATAGCACTTTGTTTTGTTTCTGTCTTTGGCGTCGGGCTAACTGGCATGCCTGTAGCTATGTGAATTGAATTGTCTAAATGTAACATGTTGAACTCCTGTTTTTACTTTTATTAATGCAGATATTTAAAAATTAAATAACATGATGCATCTTTTCATAAAAACGCATCATGTCAATTTGTTACACAGTAAAGATATTTTCTAGTTCAGTTCGTAGTTCTTTTACTGTTTTGTCAGCTATTTGAGCGTCGTCGTTGGCAACTTCTATATATGCTTTTACTTTTGGTTCCGTTCCGCTTTTTCTAACCAGAACAGAAGAGCCGTCTGTTAGATATAATTTGACACCATCGCCACCTTTTTTATATCTTTCCATTTCTTTTTGATTTGATTCAGTTTTTTCTATGTCTATTTTGTAATTTGGACCGAAATTGTCGTTTCCGCTGATTGCATCGGAATATATTGCTTTCATTCTGTCCATTATCATAGCTTTGTCTTCTTCTCTTTCAAGCTTTTTACTGAAGCTGTCTGCTCTGAATTCTGTATTAAGTCCTTCTTTTACGTCTTCTAAAATTTTAGAGATAGGTTTCTTTTCAGTTGCTACTAAGTCCAACATTAATAACAAGGCAATAATTCCATCTTTTTCAGGAATATGTTTGTTTATTGTCAGTCCGCCTGATTCTTCTCCTGCAACTAATATATCATCGCCTTCTTTTCTCAGGTCGATAATGTCTTCGCCTATAAATTTAAATCCAACAGGAGTTTGAATTACATCAAGTCCGTTGTTTTTAGCAAAAATATCAAGTTGAGATGAAGTTGCTTGGCTTCTAATGATATGGCCGCTTCTACCTTTATTTTTTGCTAAGTGATATGCAGTTAGTAAAATTACGTCGTTAGGCTCAATAAACTT
>JAEZLC010000095.1 GCA_023435965.1 Cyanobacteria bacterium OH_CDB_58
TAGAAGCTATTACTATATCCTCATCGGTAGAATGATGATTTAAGTGTTTAAATTCTTTCTTTGCCTTACTAAGCTGTTTATCGTAAAAATAAGACTTTGCGAGTCTATACTTTGCTTTAGGAACAAAGATAGATTTTGGATACCTTTTTATCAATAATTCGTACTTCTCGATCGCTGTTTTATAATCCGCAAGATTTTCCGCACAAATACCTTGTTTTAATAAGGCTACCTGATACAAAGGGCTTATTCTTTTAACTTTGGAAAAGTTATAAAAAGAATTTTGATAATCCCCTTTATCATAAAAGGCTACTGCCTGCTTATAATATTTCGGATTATCGAACGAAATTCTGTCATTATACACAAGCCCAAGCAATATGCTTACGGCTATAAAAATTACGGAAAAAATAATTGTCTTTTTCAACTTGGTCATTGTCTTTTGTTTCTTTTAATAGCTTCTTTTATAAGTATCCACAAAAATATACAAAAGAGCAAGGAATAATTCAAAAATAAACGCAATATTTATATAGAGAGTTAGTAAAAGATTTATACGAGTGAGAGATGGAAAATTATAAAAAAATTAATGAAGAAAACTTGAGGTTTTCAACTACTTCACCTTACAAAACAGACTTTATCCACATTAAGGATAAAAAAAGGAACATACTCAAAGATTACATATATATAAACAAGAAGAAGGTTCTTGCTTAGTAATCTCTGATTATGGCATCTTCTGTAAGCTTAATTTCGAAGTAAGACCCGCTTGGGATTCTGATAGAATCTCCTATCGAAAAAAGTGATAAAACAGGTGAAAGTAAAACGTTAAAGCCATATACTACAACGCCGCATACAATAGCTATAGGGATAAGTATGACTCCTGGTCCGCTATCAGATAGTCTGTCGCTGACGCCCCACATTTTTTTCATAAACTTGTTACCCGGTTTTGTTAGTTTAGTCATGCTTTTTAAGTAAGTTTGCCTACCTTTTATGTTGTTCAGGTATATTCTCTTATAGTTAGCAATTCCGACCTTAGAACTTACATAATAAGCTGAGCGTTTATATACTATCTGATCAACCTTAAGCTGGATTAGTCCGCCATTCCCCAATAACTGAGGAGAATGCGAATTAACAACCTGACCTTTAAACACTGTTCCCGCAGGTATTGTGATATATCTTTGAGTTTCCGGATACACACTTACAAATGTAACCACGGTTCCTCGAGGAGTGGTATCTGCGATTGTGTTTTGAAGTCTTAATTTAAAACGAGTACCTTTTTTTATTTTTATTTCTTTGTACTCTCTTGCGTAATCATTATTAATAGCAGACTCAATCTTTTTAGTAACCGCTGATTGTTGTTGCTGAGGCTTGGAATAATTAACTGGCTGAGAAGTCTTAACCTCAGATGGATTAGGAGTAAAAACAGTATCTTCAGAATCATAATTCAAGGAAGGCTCGACTTTTGGCAAAGACAAAAGCAAGTCTTTTTCTATCACGTCTGTTTTATAATTCCTTCTGATATCAGAATCAATCGAATCATCAACCATTGCACAGTATGCAGGCGACAAAAACATAAATAATATTAAATAAACTGTTAAAACCTTTTTCATAACATGTTTATTTTAATTGAATTTATAAATATATGCCAGTTTTTACATTTATTTTTTATTCAAAGGAGCAAACAAAGTATTATTTCTGTAAGCATCTAAAGCCATTTGAGTAAAGGATTGTTTTTCCTGATAATCTTTATACAACTTATCGAATCCGTTACCTATCATATTCAGAACAAAACCTACACCCAATGACATTGCAAGGTTTTTAGGTCCTGCGAAGTTCTTAACAGTACCTAATAACATAGTACCTATAGAACCCAATATCGGGATTCCGGTTGTAAGTGTATTTGACACTTTTTCTTGTTTGGTATCTGCTTTTGAAATAGCATACGCACCGACTCCCACAGGCATCAACAAGCCTAAAACATCACTGGTTGCAGAACCCACAACTAATTCGGCACTTTTATCATACACATCATCTGCTTCCATAGAGTAAGCCTTATTCATTGTCTTAGTGATGTCATGACCTTTTTTATCAATTGCCTTAGCTAATGCAGGATCAACAGCAACAACTGATTCACCACTGCGGGTAACTATTTTTTGTTTAGCCAACGCATTAATGTAAGTAACTGCCTTTTGAACATTACCTCTTGAATCTCCAGCAAGAACATCATCCGCAATAAAATCTAATTGCTTTATAATTTGTTTTTTAGTTTTTTCATCGTAACTATTGGAAGATACAAATTGAGCATTGAATTTTTTGATTTCTTCAACGATTTTTAATGCACAATCATTACGTTGAAGATTTTCAGTAGGACCAGAAAAATGACGATACGCATCCATTTGCTTGTATAATCCACGCAAGAATTCCCTTGACTCTTTATCTGCGACATGCAATTTATCGGATACGTCCCTTAAGCTTAATTTTACAAGCCCATAATTATGTTCAATATTGTTAGTTATACTTTTTCTAATATTAAACAGTTCTTTTCTTAATGCTTGCTTACCTTCTGAACTCAAATCTTCCGTGATATATGTTTTAAATTTATTCGCATTCTCAGAAAAATTCAATATACCACCGTTTTCATGCCAAAGTGCTTTCCAGACTTTTTCATCTAAGCCTTTTAAATAAGCCTGTCTTAGTTTATCTCTTTCAACTCTAGCTTTTTTGCTCAAACCAGTATCAGAAGTTTTCTTTAATTCAGCGATAATTGAATCTTCCAAATCTTTAAGAACATCAATTAAAGGAACATCTTTATCTTTAATTTTAACAGTTTGAGAAAGGTCAACATCTAACCCCTTGATAAACTT
>JAEZLC010000180.1 GCA_023435965.1 Cyanobacteria bacterium OH_CDB_58
CGATGGAGCTCGATAGCGAATTTGTAAGTTTTTATACAGCTGCAGCTCTTCCGGGGACTAAGTTGTATTATTATGTAAGGGATCATAAACTGGATGATTTCTCTGATAAAAATATTTATAAAGAGTCGTATTATTTTCCGAACTTTGAAACCCATTATATGAGTAAGGATAAGGTTTTAGAACTTCATAAATTTGCAATGAAGAAATATTATTTGCGTCCCTCTTATATTATTAAACGATTATTAAGTATCCGCAGTTTTGCAGAACTAAAAAATTATTTCTTTGCAGGGGTTGCTTTGATGCTTAAAAAGTAATTCAAGAGGCTTTATTTGTGTTACAATCCCTTTAAATATTGGCTTTAATCACGTGTTTGTATTAAAATAGTAATACATGGAAGAATAGAAACTTGGGGTTAAAGCATGACGACACAAACAAACGCGAATTATGATGCTAGTAATATAAGAGTATTGGAAGGATTAGAGGCTGTAAGACTTAGGCCCGGTATGTATATCGGTTCTACGAGTCAAAGAGGTCTTCATCACTGTATATATGAGATTGTGGATAACTCAATCGATGAATCGCTTGCCGGATTCTGTAAACAGATTAAAGTTACGGTTAATCAGGATGAAAGTGTTACTGTTGAAGACGATGGCCGTGGTATTCCTGTTGATATAAAACCGGAAAGCGGAAAATCTGCGTTAGAAATTGTTCATACGGTTCTTCACGCAGGAGGTAAGTTCGGTGACGGCGGATATAAAGTTTCTGGCGGCTTGCATGGAGTTGGTGCTTCTGTTGTAAACGCCTTGTCTGAAAAAATGGTTGTTGAAGTCTCAAGAGGCGGATTTGTTCATAGACAAGAATATATGAGAGGTGAACCTATCGCTCCTGTTGAGAAAACCAGAGAAACTGAAAAAACAGGAACAAAAACAACTTTCTGGCCTGACCCTGAGATTTTTACAGAAACAACAATAATCGACAGAGAAGTTATCGCTACAAGATTTAGAGAGATGGCTTTCTTAAACAAAGGGCTAAAAATCGTATTTATAGATGCTAAAACAGATGCTGAAACCGTTTTTCACTATGAGGGCGGTATCGGAAGTTATGTTGAATTCTTGAATAAGAACAAGACAGTGATGTTCGAGCAACCTGTTTACATAGAAAAAAATATAGAAGGTATGTATGTCGAGATTGCTCTTCAATACACTGATGCCTACAACGAAACCGTATTGAGTTTCGCGAACAACATTAATACTCACCACGGCGGAACACACCTTACAGGTTTTAGAAACGCTATTACAAGGGTTCTAAATGACTACGCAAGAAAGAACAATATCCTTAAAGATGCCGATTCAAACCTTTCGGGAGATGACGTTAGGGAAGGGCTTACTGCTATAGTCAGTGTTAAGTTAGCAAATCCTCAGTTTGAAGGGCAAACAAAAGAAAAACTGGGCAACGCAGAAGCTTTAGGTGCGGTTAACGATGTTGTAAGAGATAAGTTCCAAGAATGGCTAGAATTCAATCCTAAGAACGCAAAAACTATCATCGAGAAAACTCTTCAAGCTCAAAGGGCAAGAGAAGCCGCAAGAAAAGCGAGAGAGCTTACCAGAAGAAAGTCCGTTCTTGAAAATTCTACACTACCTGGGAAATTGGCTGATTGCTCCAGTAGAGAACCTGAAAAATGCGAATTATACATAGTTGAGGGAGATTCTGCGGGTGGTTCTGCTAAACAAGGCAGAAACAGAATGTTTCAAGCAATTTTGCCTTTAAGAGGTAAAATTCTGAACGTAGAGCGTGCAAGATTGGATAAGATATACGGAAACAACGAAATTCAATCTATGATACAAGCTTTGGGTATAAACATAAGCAGAAACGAAGAAGATGTCGATATCGAAAAACTTCGTTATCATAAAATTATCATAATGACAGATGCTGACGTAGATGGTGCTCACATTAGAACACTGTTGCTGACGTTCTTCTTTAGATATGCAAGACCGTTGATCGAGAATGGACACATATATATCGCTCAGCCTCCATTGTATAAGGTAACTGTTGGAAAATCTTCAGAATATCTATACGACGATAGAGCATTAGATAGAACTCTTCGAGAAAGAGGTGTTAAAGGACTTTGCTTGAGTGATAAAGCTAAGCAAAAAGTATGCGAAAGTGATGCATTGGTTGCTCTTTTAGGAGATATGTCTATGTATTACAACTCTTTTAACAGCCCGATTATAAACACTATTCCTTCTGTAGTTGTAAGAGGTCTTATAAGATCAGATATAGAAGAAGCTTCGTTTGAAGACGGCGAGAAAATGCAAGAAGTATCAGATTACTTGCAGCATTATTTGACCGATCATGCTGAGAACTACGGTATTGTTGAGGCCAAAGATTATAAGGTCGAATTAAGACAGAACCTTGAGACGAACAAGTATTCTATTAAGATAGACATTGGAGAAGGTATCGATCCTGTAACAATTACTTCTAACCTTATAAAATCAACAGAGTTCAGAAGAATTAAAAATGCTTATCCTTCAATAAGAAATTTCTTAATTGAAGAAGAGAAGACTTTGATTTTAGAAACAGGAACTGAAGAGTTCAATATAACTTCATTTGCTGATCTTCAAAGAATCGTTGAAGAAAGAGGCAAAAAAGGCTTAACTACTCAAAGATTTAAAGGTCTGGGAGAAATGATGCCTCAGCAGCTGTGGGAAACTACAATGGATCCTGCTAACAGAACACTTTTAAAAGTTACTATAGAAGATGCAATGTTAAGCGAACAGCTTTTTGATATCCTAATGGGTGATAAAGTAGAGCCTAGAAGAGATTTCATAGAGACGAACGCTATTTACGCAACAAATATTGATACATAAGTTTATTGAGCGGCTTTGGTAATCCCAAAGCCGCAGATATTCTTATCTTACGATTGAGGAAATCTTTGTGAATATTATAATCAATTTATTCAAAAAGACAGTTACTAAGGTTATTTTATCGATAATCGTTTTAGCTTTTTTGCTTTCAATATTTGTTTTCTGGGGATGGTATGAGAAACAATATAATAAACTTTGGGGCTTTTATTATGTTTACCAGGGAGACAAGGCGTATAGAGACGCTAAGTTTCAAAAGGCCGTAGATTATTATATTCTCGGATTAAGACATTATCCTGAGCACTCAAAAGCTCAATGCAACCTGGGCAATATTTACGTGGCGTATGAAAACTATTATGCTGCGGCTGACGCATACGAGAGTGCTTTGAAATATAATCCCGATTTTATTATGTGCAGAATGGATTTGGGAATTATTCTTTCAGAAAAGCTCGCGAATTATGATCAAGCTATACAAGAGTATGGAAAAGTCACAGAATCGCATCCGTTTTTGGTTCACTTGCCTTTTATTTTCAATAATGTGAACAGCGTAAAATATAATAAAGGACTTGCCTTTTACAATATGGGGCTTGCTTATAAGGGGAAATCACTGTATATGGGAGAAAAAACTCTCGCATCCACTGAGTACCTTATGAAGGCAAAAGAATCTTATATGAAAGCTAAAAGAGTTCTTAAGAAGGATTATGATACACATTATAATCTTGCTTTAACAAATCATCTTTTGGGTGATTATAAAAATGCCGGATTAGAATATTGCAGGGCGATAGAAATTTCTCCTCTGAATTATGAGGCACATTACAATCTTGCTATTATGCTCAGAACAATGAAACTGTACAAGGAAGCACTGCTGGAATTTGAAAAAGCTGGACTTATACTTGATATAAACGGAGACTCATCTAAAACAAAATATCTATATGGTGTTGTCAATGATGTAAAACAGAAAATAATCAATCAGGGAGAATACGCATATCTGAAAGAACGCTCGGATTCAATGGCTGCAGATGTCGAACATATAACGTACAAAAATGGCAAAGTTGTTGTCGAAGAAGATTCAGATGGCGAACTTTTAAAAATCTTAAAGACTTGTCCTTCAAAAAAGTATTTTGAAGAAATGTAGGAAAACAAATGGAGCATATTAATAATTCAAATAATAAAGAAATAGATTTTTTGC
>JAEZLC010000198.1 GCA_023435965.1 Cyanobacteria bacterium OH_CDB_58
GCTCATAATTTTGAAAACAATGTTTGCATACTTTCGGTTTATTGTTTTTTATTTCTTCTCTTATTTTGTTTAAATTTTCATTGTTGTAGTAGGAATTTCTTATATCTTTGTAATCCCCAAAATCAAGGTTGCAGTCATATCCTGCAAAACATAATTTTAGTTTGCCTTTAGAGTTAATAACTATTGATTGATAGAGGTCTTTACATTCATTTTTTTTGGTTTTTACATTCGTAAAAGGAATAATCGATTCTTCCATAGATTCAACTTCTCTGGGAATTAAAGTGTTTTGGTCTTTGTCCCAAAAATATGGATTTTTGATTGGATAAAGTCTTATTAAGTCAACATAATCGGCCCAAAGGTCAATGAACTCTTTAGGTTTCGAGTTTTTGGTTACTAAATAATTTAAACCTCTTAAGGGGACTCGTTCATTGTGGGAAATTTTTTCTTTTATTATTTCATCAAATCTTACTATGTTGGCATATACTTTTTCAAAGCTCAGATTTTTTCTGTATGATTCATAACTTTGTTTATCATGTCCTTCTATTGAAAAAACTATTTGTTTTGTTTTTAATAGAGAGTCAAAGTGCTTGTCTGCTAGGCTCATGTTTGTCGGAAAAAATATATCATATTCAAGTTTATAAAGATAATCCACAAATTCGTCAAAGTCTGGGTGAAGAAGTGGTTCTCCTGCGGCAGAAAGTGAAATTGTCTTTATTGTTTTTATTTCTTTAACTTGACGCATTATTTCATAAAACATTTCCCTAGGCATAAATTCGCCTTTTGGGTATCCAAATACCTGTCTTAAGCAAAATTGACAAGCGGCATTGCAACAATCGCTAATATCTATTGTTATTTGCTGGGGATCGATTTTATTTTTTTGCAAAACAAAATTAAACTTTTTAAAAACTTCCATCATCGTCTTATGCATAATAATATATTAAAATTGTATCACACCATTACTTGCGTCTACAACAATGTTATAGTTGATAGTAAATGCATAAATATAATTGTTCACACCAGTAAAAAATGTGTTAGAATTTTATTGTAATAGTGCTAGGATGAAATCGATAAATGGGTCAGTATACAAGTTGTCATTCAATAGAGCAAGGTCTGGTTTTTAATGGAGTCAATTTGCTTACTTTTTGTTCCTTGGCGAGACCTCCAGAAGATGGAGGCGGTGAACCTGTCTATAGAAGTGATTATAATGGGGAAAAAATTGATTGGGAGGATTTTTTTGAATATAGAAATCATTTACGAAAAATTATAAAAGAAAATGGATCTATTCCAGAATGCAAAGACTGTATGTTTTTGCGTGAACAAAACTGGGGTGGAGAAAAAAAACTATCATATATTCTTTTGACTAACTGGATCGAGTGCAATTCTGACTGTATATATTGCCCAATGCCTGACCCAAAAAGAAATAAAAAATACAATATTGTGCCCATTATCAAGGACATAATAAAAAACAATATAATGTCAGAAGATGGAACAATTGAGTATGCTGGTGGAGAACCCACCATGTACAAATATTTTGACGAATCTCTAAACCTATTAATTAACAATAACTTTAAACGTATAGTAATCAATACAAATGCGATTAAATTTAGCCCAAAAATATTAAAAGGTATAAAGAACGGACTCATAGAAATGGTTGTTTCGATGGATGCTGGGACACAGGAAATACACGAAAAAGTTAAGCGGGTTAAATCTTTCCAAAAAATATGGGATAACCTTTCAAAATATGCCTCAGTCCAAGATAAAAATTCTAAAAATAAATTAAGGACTAAGTTTATTATTGTACCTGGTTTAAATGATGACAAAAACGAAATAAGCTTATGGCTTGAAAAAACTAAAAGTATAAACATAAATTCGGTGGCACTTAATGTCGATTTGAATTGGATATTTAATAATTCAAATAACATAGAAGGAATGAAAAAAATTCTTGCGTTAACTGATTTCTTTATACAAAAAAGCAACGAACTTGAATTAGAGTGGATTATTTATCCAAACATAAAAGATATAGTTGTTAGATATAATGCAAGTCCTCAGGTGGAATTATACAGTCCTGTTTTTTCTTTATAAGAATTAATTTATTTATTGTTTCTGGGATTCTTCGTGTCTAAATTGTTGAGCATAACAATATAATTCGCAGTCCATCCCTAATTCATGGGCTTTTTCCTCAAAATAATCGATTAATGGTCCCACAACACTTGATACTTCATCCCTGCATTCGCGCATATACCAAACTTCTATATCAACAGCAGCCTTTTTTACTCCTATTTCGAGAAGTAAGTTATACCATTTTTCTATGTGTTCACGACTGTCGTTGATTCCAGGACAAATTATATATTTGACTAGTACTCTTTCAGGGTTGGCTTTAGTATATTTTTTTAGGTTCGCAACGACTTTATCAAAGGCATCTACCTGTTTTATTTTTTTATAGGTTTCTTTATCGGCAGAGTCAATAGAAACTATTGTTATGGCCTTGCCTAATTTTAATGCTTTTTCTAAAGTAGGAGAATGTTTTATTCCTGAGGTCGGAACAAGTATATTGCCAGAACCTTGCGATAAAAACAGTTTCATAATTTTTTCAAATTGAGAAAAAATTGTGGGCTCGCCCCCGCCAAGATGCAGAACTATAGAATCATCGATAATGCCTTTTTTGTACATATCTTTAAAAGTGTTATATAAGTCATAACCTTTGAGCTTTGAAAATCTTTCTTTTTCTTTTTCAATGTAACAATAATAGCATTTAGAATTACAAGTAGTGTGATGAGAAACAAATATTTCGTCAATTTTGTTTCGCTCATCCCATTCTTGTTCAATTAAATTTACACAATTGTGACAATTTGGTGGGACATTGCCTTTTTTGAGATCTTCTCTTAGTTGTTTTTTAATTTCAAAGATTTTTTCCCAATTAATTTTACCGCCATTGTAGTCCTTTAAGACAAAAAATTCAGAGACATGTTCATTTAGTATAAAACAGCAGTGCCAAAGACTATCATATGAAAAATAAATGCTATTAAAAAGGTATTTGCAGCCAAGATGTTTCATATTAAAAACTTATCATTGATGCGGATTAAAAGCAAGTTTTGACACCATGGCATCAGTTGCCATAGAAGCCTAGAAGTGAAATAGTTAGCCTTTTTTTTAAAAGACAAAATCGGAGTTTTATGCTACATTAGTAGAGATGGATGTTTCTCAATACAAGGATATAGAAGAAAAAGAGTTGGAGTTGTCTTTAAAAGAAATTTTTAAAGACATGGTAAAGTATTTCCCTTCAAAATTATCAGGCCTTTTGGGTAATACTGCTGTTATTCCGATTTATACAAACCTTCTATCTGTTGAACAATATGGTATTTATACATTAACAATTGCGTTTCTTTCCTTTCTTTGTATAATTTTTTCTGATTGGGTTGGACTAAGTGGACTAAGATTTTTTAAACATCATGAGATAAAAGATGAGATTTCAAAATATCTATCAACACTGATTGGCTTGTTGGTCGCAAATATTATAGTCATGTTCATATTAGCTATAATATTCAAGTCTTATTTCTGCTCGTTTTTTAAATTATCTACAAATATCTTTTTTATGGTTTTGTTTTTGATTATCCCTGTTGCAGTTAGGGCACTGTTCTTCCAGATATTAAGAGCACAAATCAAGCCCATCGCTTTTACAATTTCAACGATAATCAATCAGATTCTTACCATTTTAATATCAGTTGTTTTGATAAAGACTCTTAACTGGGGTGCTTATGCAATGCTGATGGGGATGGTTATATCTATAACTTTTACTGATATATTATTGATTTTTCAAAGTAACATATCAAAACATTTTGGATTTTCTAAACCCAAGTGGGAAATACTTTCGAGTTTGTATCTGTATGGGATCCCTCTTTCAATAACTTCAATAAGTTTGTGGGGAATTAACCAGAGTAACAGATTTATTCTCGGGCGTTTGTACTCTTTCAACGAGGTTGGGTTGTCAGGTGTTGCATATGGAGTTACTTTCCCAATTCTGTCCACACTTTTTGTAGTTATTTCACTTGCTGCGATTCCAAGGATTATTCATATGTATGAAGAAAAAATTAATGTAAGGCCAATAATCTCAAGACTTACAGGATATTATTGCCTTTTGGCGTTACCTATTATCGTGCTTTATAGTATTTATTCTAAAGAAGTAATAAATCTGCTCGCAAATCCAAAATTTGCTGCTGCATATATAGTGGTTCCTTATTTAGCCGTTTCTTGTTTTGTACATTCTTTAACTGACTATACAACTTTGCAATACAATTTGAGTAAAAAAACATACATAGATACCATTATAAGGGTTTTCTCCGGGTTGGTGGGTCTGGCACTTAACATAATCCTTATAAAGAAAATGGGACTGCTCGGGATGGGAATTGCAACAATGCTTGGAAATTTATTGCATTTTGTATTGACCCTTATTGTCGTTATACCCGGTTTGAGCTGGCAAGTTCCTTATAAAAAGCTTATAAACATTACGGTATCTTTTGTTCCTCCAGCGTTTATTTATTTGTTTGTTTTTAACGAGTTTTCTATTAATGCTGCGATTGAGGCTTCTCTTTTATATGCGGTGTATTATTTGAGCTACTATGTTGTTTCTCGTTTCATAAATAAGACAAAAGTATCGAACTAAAATTTGAAATGTGAGAATATTTAATTAGCTTTTGTTGGAGGCAAATTGATGCTTATTTTTTCTTGTTTTTTAAATAGTCATTGTCTTTTTAACAACCTAAGTATGGTAAATGGATTTTAAGGTAATTTGTTTGGATGATTTTCCGTTTTTTCGCGGATACAAATTGTTTTATAAGTGCTATAATTAGCTTAAATTTTTTATTGTTAGAATAATCAGTTTTAATGGGTGTTAAGTAGTTGAATTTTAGAAAAAGTTATTAATTATCCCAACAGGTCTTTTAAATATTTTTAGCACTTCTGTAATTACAGAAGAACTAAGTGACCAAAAATAAAAGACAAATCCTTAAATCCAAAATATTTTAACTTAAAAAATGATGATATAGGTAGTATTTATAAGGTATACGGGATAAAGAAAACATGACGAAACTTAAATTTTTAAAATCATTCGGACTCACAATGTTTTGTGCATTGTCATTGTCCGGCCAGTCATTGGCATCAGAAGAAATAACACTTAGGGATGTTTTGACTTCGGAAAGTCCGACATTGCCTCTAATAGGTAGATATCAAGAGAATATTGTCTTGCCTGCAGTTGAGAATGTTCCCGTGCCTGTAGATAATTCTCAAATGATGTCTTCAGACGAGCTATTTAGAATAGCTCAAGCTACAACTCCAAGCTTGAAGTTGGACCTTGGCGTCAAGAAAGACGAAGTCGTACTTGATGCACAACAAACAGATTTAGGTGCTGCAGAGGAGAAGGGACCTACTTTTATTCAGAGAATAACAAAAGAAGAATATCGCCCTGGACCATTGCAGTTTTTTAATAAAAATGGATATGAATTTGAGGCTGGACCTATAAAAAGCGTGAAGATGGGTTTTTATTATTTAGGAACAGGAACGATGTTCTGGCCATATAATGATTCTGTATCTTCAAAATGGAAAGATGGTGCTGCCGAGCTTACTATAATTACAAAATTCAGGAATAACAAAACGGGCACAAGGGTTGTTTACAACTTTTTAAGAAACCTTCCTGCCCATCCGAATGATTTTATGGAAAAGTTCTCAGAATTGGGTGTTACTCACGAATTTAATAAACATAACCAGATCCACAT
>JAEZLC010000260.1 GCA_023435965.1 Cyanobacteria bacterium OH_CDB_58
ATTACAGGTATTGCGTGCTCTTTTGCTATTGCGATAATTTTTTTTGCAAACAGCTCACTACCTTTAGCAATAAGCTTTGGAGCCTCCATTTGGTCCTGATTATATTTAAGGGCACAAGCTACGTGGGTTGGGTTTGTAACTATAAAATCTGCGGTAGGAACAGAGTCCATCATACTTTTTTGCAGCAATTGCTGTCTTTTTTGTCTTAAAGCAGCTTTTACATGCGGATCTCCTTCAGAGTTTTTGTACTCGTCTTTTATTTCTTTGAAGGACATCTTTTGATCTTGCATAAACTTCCATCTCGTCATTCCGTAATCGGCAGCTGCAATTACCAAGAAAGCCATACCTGCTTTCATTACAAAATCTACAATCAGTTTTCCGAACTGAATCATAATTGCAAAGTTGTTATCCACTGCTGCAAGCCCTAAAATCGCTGGCAGGTGAGCTTTGTACACCATCCAGCCAATCATCCCCAAAAGAACCACCTTTACAATGTTTTTTACAAGTTCAAAAAGGGTTTTTACAGACATGAGGTTCTTAAAGTATTTGGTGGGGTTAAGCTTATCCAGCTTCGGAGAGAGCGGAGTGGTTGTTACAAGGGGTCCGACTTGAATCAAGTCCCCCATAATTCCGATAAATGCAGCCAATAGAAGAATCGGACCTAATATAAGAATCGTAGGAACAAGAGTAAGTGACATCAAGTATGTATATCCTATCTCTTCAAGATGTTTGTTGGGGATTTGTTCGTATGCCATAACAAATATTTTTGTTATCTGATGCCATATAAACGGTGAAAGTTTGAATATCGCGAAGAACATAACAAGCATAGCAATGGCCGTAGAAAAGTCCTTTGACTTAACTACCTGTCCTTCCTTTCTTGCTTTTTGCAGTTTTTGCTGGGTAGCTTCAAACTGCTTGTCTTCATCACCCATTTTTTAGAGTCCGGTTATTTTATATTTAATTTTATTCTATTAAAAGTCTATCGCTGTATAGAACTAGTATGTAATCATTGATACAATTTCGATTTCTTTAGGTAGCTTTTCTCTACCATTTAAGAATTCAAGCTCGATAACGAAAGCCGCACCGACAACTGTTGCACCTGTTCTTTCGATAAGTTTGCAAGAAGCACCGACTGTTCCTCCTGTAGCGAGCAAATCGTCTATAATCAGAACTCTTTTGCCAGGTTCTATTGCATCTTTATGAATTTGAATAGTGTCAGTACCATATTCAAGTTCATACTCTTGGCTTATAGTTTCAGCAGGCAGTTTTCCAGGTTTTCTAATCAAAATAAATCCGGCACCTAAGTTGCATGCAACTGCCGAGCCGAAAATAAAACCTCTTGATTCTATTGCTGCTACATAGTCGATTTTTTTATCGATAAATCTGTCTGTTAAATAGTGAATTATTTGTCTAAGTGCTTCAGGGTCTTTGATAGCTGTTGTAATATCTTTAAAAACTATTCCTTTTACCGGGAAGTCAATTACATCTCTAATTTTGTCTTTAACCATTTGGACAGGCATTACATATTCTCCATAACTCATTCCATTACATTAAACATTTTACTATAAATAGATTAATTAGTTATATTTTCAATGAGTTTTATTAAGGTTTTTGTAGGCAGCCCGACAATATTGTCAAAATCCCCTTTAATTTCTTTTACGAAATTTTGCGGTAATTCTTGAATTCCGTAAGAACCGGCTTTGTCAAAAGGCTTAAAGTTATCAATGTAGTGGGATATATCGTCCTTGCTGAGATTGTTAAAAGTCACATAACTCGTAGTTGATTCAATTATTTCTTTTTCTTGATTGTTGTCGAGTATTGCTATAGACGTCACAACGAAGTGGGTTTTGTTATTGAGCTTATTTAGCATTTTTATTGCATCTTCTCTGTCTTTTGGTTTGCCGAGAACCTCATCTTCCAAAACAACAACAGTGTCAGCACTAATTACTAATGCTGACGAATTAATTTTATTTATTACTGATTTTCCTTTATTTACTGCAATTTCTTCAATTGCCTTATAGGAAAATTTTAAACCGAGGATGTTCTCATCATAATCAGGGCTTATGATTTCAAAATTTATACCTAAGGAAGCTAGCAGTTGCGAACGTCTTGGTGATGTAGATGCTAAAATTATCTTTTTCATTATGATATTACTATTCTTATTTTGTACAGGTAATATAATAATTCAAAAAGTCTTATAATGCTAATGATGTTGACTATGAAGCAGCTGCAACACGTTTTCTTGTTTTGTATACTGCTGATTTAGCGTTTATGCCTGAGCAAACACCTTTAAGCTTCTGGCTAAGTGCTAACATATTCATATGCATTTGAGCGTAATCGTTCATCGTTTCTAACATTTTTTGTGAATCAACCAGTTTTGACATGCTGTGATTTTCAACCTTTTCACTAGCGTATTTATTAACTAAAAGTTGATCTAGTTTATCTTTTGGTCCTACTGCCATAATGTTTCCCCCTTAAATAAAATTTATAATCCCCTGTATTTATATAAACAAATATTATTTGTAAAAATTGCCTTTTTTGTTTAAATGTTACGAAATATTAAAATTATGTATTTAATTTATAAATATTGAATTCATATGGAATAATTTAATTATGGATATCTCTTCAAATAATAATTTGAATAGTAAGTTTCTTTATATAACTGGAGCAGGCGGTCAAAGCACTAATTCTCTCAATATTTCCACTTTGTCTGCAATAGTTGCTTGTTCGTATGGTCTAAAGATATTAAAACATGTAAGCTATGATGGAGTGAAAAAATGCTCAAGTATCGATTTTCTTGATGCTTTAGGGATAAAAATCTCAAAAACAATCCAAGATATTGAAAACAATGTAGAGAAACATTCGATTGCTTTTATAGAAGCAATGCCAGAGCACGTTTTAGATAATTTATGTCCTCTTCTGGCTCCAGTTTCTCAAACAACAAGATTTATAGGCATTTCTGATATTAACTGTGCTATGAAATATCTTTTTGAGCTTAAAAATAAAGGTTACAAAAGAGCTATGGTGGTTTGCTCTTCTAGCCCTTTGTTCGATGAGATTAACATAT
>JAEZLC010000044.1 GCA_023435965.1 Cyanobacteria bacterium OH_CDB_58
GTACATGACAAATCTCTTATATATATAAATAGAGGGCATGACTTTAAATGTTTTGAAAAAGCATGCCAACAATCTTTAGATAGAAACATCAATGTTTGTGCACATGTAATTTTGGGCATGCCCACAGAAACAAAAGAAGACATGCTCGAAACTGCAAGAACAATAGGACAAATGGGAATACAAGGAGTCAAAATACATCAACTTTGTGTATTGAAAAACACAAAATTAGCTGAATTATACTCTGAGAATAAATTTTCTCTTATGGAAGAAGACGAATACATTGAACTGGTATGCGACTTCCTAGAACTTTTACCCAAAGACATGACAATTCAACGTCTTGCAGGAAATGGTTTAAAATCGATCATGATTGCACCGGCATGGTTGAGTAAAAAATGGGATGTACTTAACAAAATTGACAAAGAGCTAGAAAGAAGAGGGTCATATCAAGGCTCAAGACATAATGCTTCTTCTCAAAGCTTCTAATTCCATTACTTCTTTTTTCCCCAAGGGCACTTCTTTTCCTAAAATTTTTGAATACAAACATACTTTTGCATATACTTCTGCCGTTTCAACCTTATAAAAGGCATGCCTTATATTTTTATCTCCGGCAATAATCCCATGATTTGCCATTAATACAACATCATATTGTTCAAAATATTTTGCTGTATTTTTTACAAGCTCCTCAGAAGAGGGCATGGCATATTTTGCTACGGGGATTTTTCCGAAGTATAAAATATTCTCAGCCATATTTGGCTTATCTAAGTCGATATTTGCAACTGCAAATGTTGAAACAGCAGGCGGATGACAATGAACAATAGCAGAGATGTCCTCTCGTTTATTGTATATATCAAGATGAAGCATTTTTTCAGAAGATGCCTTTTTATTTGCATCTATACTTTTACCGTCCAAATCAATCAAAACGATATCATCCGGCACAAGATCAGCCAGAGATGTTCCGGAAGCAGTTATTAAAACAGTATTGTTGACTTTTACACTAATATTGCCCGAAGTACCATAGGTTAAATTCTTATCATAAAGCCTTTTACCTATTTCAATAATCTCTTTTTTTATTTTTTTCAAATCCATATCAAAATCCTTTATTCAATTTTAACAAATTTTTCGTGTTTTTGCATTTATTTTAACTTTGGTATAATTAATTTATGTTTTTAAACCATATAGAACTGAATAATTTTAGGAATTATAAAAAACTAGAACTTGATTTTAATTCTAATAAAATTTTACTCATAGGAAAAAATGCTCAAGGAAAAACAAATCTTCTTGAAGCGATATACTATTTGTCCTCGCTAAATTCAATAAAAGCAAAAAATGATTCAGAATTAATTATGTGGGGAGAAGAATTTGCGTCAGCGAAAGGTAAATTTCAAAAGTTTGACGTAGATATCGAACTTGAAGTTCAAATAAACCCTCCAAAAAGAAAACTATTAAAGGTTAACGGGATTAAAAAAAACAAATCATCTGAATTTATTTCAAATATCTCAGCAGTAAGCTTTTCAAATTCCGATTTGCTTTTATTAAGAGGCACGCCAGATGACCGTAGAAGCTGGCTTGATTTAGCAATAGGTCAAATATATCCTGCTTATTTTGACAGATTATCAAAATATAATAAGATTAGAATTCAAAAAAACAATTATTTGAAAGAACTTAAAGGAAATTTTTCAGCAAATACGGAGCTGCTTGATGTTTGGAACGAACAACTTTCAATCTCAGGCAGCAACATTATTTTTATCAGATTGAATTATTTAAAAGAAATACAAAAAATCGCAACAGAAAAACATTCCCAAATCTCAAAAGAAGAAAATCTAACTCTTATATATAATTCTTCAATTATGGGCGATTTAGATTTATATAATGAAAATAACCTAACAAGCGAAAAGATTGCGGAAGAGTTTTCAAAGAAATTAAATGAAAAAAAGACTGAAGAAATAATTCGTTCCCAAGCTATACTGGGTCCGCATAGAGATGATATTTCATTTTATATAAATGATATTGAGGCTAAAAAGTTTGCCTCACAAGGACAACAAAGAACAATTGTTCTGGCTCTCAAGCTTGCGGAACTCGATTTAATAAATAATAAACTAGATGAAAAAGCCATCCTTCTACTTGATGACGTGCTTGCAGAATTAGACAATACCAGGCAGAATTTCTTACTAAATGCTATAGGAGAAGACACTCAAACTATCATAACTTCTGTAGATACCCTGCATTTTGACAAAAAATATTTAAATGACGTAGAAATATTTGTAATTAACTCCGACGATGAAAAAACAACCATTATAAAGCAATAAAAAATGCCCTTCTCAGGGCATTTTTTGATTTGAATATTTTTATTAGAAGTTTAAACCAGCTTCTCTTGCTGCATCTGCTAAAGCTGCAACTCTACCGTGATATAAGAATCCACCTCTGTCAAAAACAACATCACTTATTTTAGCTGCTATTGCTTTTTTTGCCAAAGCTTCGCCAACTGCTTTTGCAGATTCGATATTACCACCGTGAGCCAATTTGTCTCTTAAGTCTTTATCAATAGATGAAGCAGAAACTAAAGTAACTCTATTAACATCATCTATGATTTGAGCATAAATATGTTTTGTACTTCTATAAACCGCTAATCTTGGAGCTTCAGGAGTACCAGCTAATTTAACTCTGATACGTCTGTGTCTCTTTTGTGCTTGTTCTTTTCTATTTTTTGATTTAATCATTTTTCTTTCCTTTCACCTAAACCTTCTTGCCGCTGCAAGGGTTTCTTGGGCGTTATTTATTTATTACTTTTTACCTGTTTTACCAGCTTTTCTTCTGATATATTCACCTTCGTATTTAATACCTTTGCCTTTATATACTTCAGGTGGACGCTTACTTCTAATAGCAGCTGCAACATCACCAACTGACTGTTTATTTGAACCAGAAACTTTAATTTTTGTATTAGCTTCAACTTCAATTTTAATTCCAGCAGGTGCTTCTATGTTAACCGGGTGAGAATAACCTAATTGAAGGTTTAAAGTATTACCTTGCATATTAGCACGGTAACCAACACCTACGATTTCGAGTTTTTTCTCAAATCCAGTTTTAACACCGTTTATAGCATTTGCTAAAAGAGTTCTTGATAAACCGTGTAAAGATCTTGTAGATCTTGAATCATCAGCTCTCTCAACTACTATTTTATTATCTTCTTTTTTTATTAAAATCTCAGAGCGGATAGTAACTTCTTCTGTTCCTAATGGACCTTTGGCTGTTACTGTTTGACCATTGATAGTTACATCAACGCCTTCTGGTATTATAATAGGTAATTTGCCTATACGTGACATTTGTTTATCTCCTTTTGTGGTATATCTATTTTACTAATCTAAGGTGTTTCTACCAATTAAACCTTATTTATTAAATTTATATTTTAGCTAATTTTAAAACTACCAAACGTAGCAAAGTATTTCGCCGCCAACATTTTCTTTTTTGGCTTTTCTGTCTGTTAAAAGACCTTTGCTAGTACTAACGATAGCGATTCCCATACCGCCAAGTACTTGAGGTAACTTTTTAGCTTTACAATAATTTCTTAAACCTGGTTTAGAAATTCTTTTTAGGTTAGAAATAACCGGTTTAGATTTTTCATCATATTTTAATTCAACTTTTAATGTTTTGAAGCAACCATTTTCAGTAACTTCGTAACTATTAATGTATCCTTCTTCTTTTAAAAGTTTTGCTAACTCAACTTTTAATGTTGAAGATGGCATTTCAACTTCTTTATGAGAAACAATATTTGCGTTTCTTATTCTTGTTAGCATATCTGCTATTGGATCTGTATTCATTTTATCTTCCTTTTCTTCGGGAAAAATTCCCTATCTACTTACTAAAATTAATCTAGCAGTATAGAAAAAGTTTATTGATATAAGCTTAAAGCTTAATTACCAACTAGCTTTAACTACACCTGGCAAAAGACCTCTGTGAGCCATCTCTCTTAAGTGAATTCTGCACAAACCGAAATCTCTGTGAAAACCGTGTGGTCTTCCGCAAATTGAGCATCTGTTATGCAA
>JAEZLC010000152.1 GCA_023435965.1 Cyanobacteria bacterium OH_CDB_58
GGGATACGTAAATCCTTGTGATGATTATTTTGGACTCTACTCAAATTCAGGTTTAAATACTGGAATGACAGCAGGAATGACAACAGGTATGACATATCCATCAATTATGAATCCGGGTATGTATAGCATTCCACAAAATCTTTGGAACGACCCAATCGGTCAAATGCAATATCAATATGATATGAACAACCAATATCAAGGTTTCAACATCAGAGCAAATGCACAACAACTTACAATCACAGATCAATGCAGAGTTCTTGCAGAATTGATTAGTGAAGGTAAAGAAGATGAAATTATGGAAAATTTCAAGGAACTAGAAGCAACATTAAAATCTCAACCACAATTTGCTCAATGTACAGATAAAGAAATTAAAGCATACGCACAAAATATGTTCGCACAATCAACTGGTATGTCATTAACTGAAGCAATCAAACAAAATTGCAAAAGCAATTTCAGCACAGGATTAAGTGCAGGATTCTTCTTTGGAAATGGTGACACAACTAGTAAAGAAGACTTATTAGCTGAGATTAACGGAACTAAAAAACCAACAGGAGCAAGCAAAGGATTCGGAGCTGTTCTAGGTGCAATCGGCGGAATAGTCTGCTTAGGAATCCCAGCATTATTCGGCGAACACGGCTAAAAAGTATAACCTACCTAACCTCAAATAACCTAACCAAAATTAAAAAATGGGCGAAAGCCCATTTTTTATTGTGTATTTAATGATATTTCATCTAATCTTTCTTTTAATTCACGCAATTCATATTTCATTCGATTAAGTTGACAAGAAACAGGATCTGGAATTCTATTATGAAGAAGTTGTCCTTCCACGACAACTTTTTGTTGAACAACCCTTCCAGGAATACCTACTACAGTAGAGTTTTCAGGCACCTCATCTATCACAACCGAGCCTGCACCTATTCTCGAATTTGAACCTATTGTTATATTACCAAGAACCTTAGCCCCTGAACCGACAACAACGTTGTTACCCAATGTTGGGTGTCTTTTTCCGTGTTCTTTTCCGGTGCCTCCAAGGGTAACACCTTGATAAATCAATACATCATCACTGACAATTGTAGTTTCTCCTATTACCACACCCATGCCATGATCAATAAAAAACCTACGGCCAATAGTAGCTCCTGGGTGAATTTCTATCCCTGTAAAAAATCTTGTTAGAAACGATATAAATCTAGGCAAAAAAGGAACTTTCCAATACAGTAATTTATGAGCTATTCTGTGCGAAACTAATGCATGGAGCCCTGGGTAACAAAAAATTACTTCGAAAATATTTTTAGCAGCCGGATCTTTGTCATAGATAGTTTGAATATCTTCTTTTATTTGAGAAAGAGCTTTTTTAAACAGTTTCATTATTTTCATCCTCAAAAAGTTTCGTGGATAAGTATCTTTCACCATAATCCGCAAGTATAACAACAATTAATTTTTCGCTGCAAATTTCTCTTTGAGAAACTATTAAGGCAGCACTCATCGCCGCTCCAGAGGATATACCACATAAAATACCTTCTTTTTTTGCAAGCATTTTTGCGGTGGTAATCGCAATATCTGTCGGAACTTGAATTATTTCATCTACTACTTCAGGATTATAGATTTCAGGAATAAAATTAGCACCTATCCCTTGAATACCATGAGTTCCCGCTACTCCTCCTGATAATAGAGGGCTTTCTTGGGGCTCAACTCCAACTACCTGAATATTTGGATTATATGACTTTAATTTCTTGGAAACACCGGTGATTGTTCCTCCTGTCCCGACTCCTGCTATCAGCACATCAATTTTGCCATCCGTATCTTTCCATATCTCCTCTGCAGTAGTTATTTCGTGAATCTTGGGATTATAGATGTTTGTAAATTGAGAGGGTATAAATGAATTATCGTACTTTTCAGCCAGTTCAATCGCTTTATCAACAGCACCTCGCATACCTAAAGCCGCAGGAGTCAAAACTAATTCAGCTCCATAACCTTTTAACATTTTTCTTCTTTCAATACTCATGCTGTCTGGCATTGTCAAAATAATTCTCAGACCTTTTTGTGCACAGCACATAGCTAAACCAATTCCAGTATTCCCGCTTGTAGGTTCAACGATTATTGTCTCAGAGTTTATCAAACCCTCTTTTTCTGCTTGCTCTAACATATACTTTGCAGCTCTATCTTTAACAGAGTTAGAAGGGTTAAAATACTCCAATTTGGCTACTATTTTAGCATTTCCGCCATTTAATTTATTTATTGAAACTAAAGGGGTATTTCCAATAAGTTCAGTAATATTGTTATAGATTTTCATATTAACTAATAACCTTTACAAATTTTCTTTTACCGACTTGTACAACCATCGGCAACATTTCTTTTTTTACTAAAAAATTAATGTCTGTCTGTTTTTCTGAGTCAACCTTTACAGCACCTGCTGCAAATAACCTTTTGATTTCACTTTTGCTTGGAACCAGTTCGCTCTGAGCTATCAAATCTATTAATGTCATCTCGGTTTCCATTTTGAGCTCAGGGATATCTTGAGGAACTCCTTTATTTTGTACAACATTAATGAATTCATTTTGAGATTCATCAGCTAATTCCTGGTTATGATACATAGAGACTATGGTATGTGCAAGCCTCATCTTTATATCTCTTGGATTGATATTTTTGAGCTCCTCTTCTAACTTTTTCAAATCGTCATTAGAAATATCGGTTAAGAGAGCATAATACTTAGCAATTAGATTATCAGGTATAGACATCAATTTGCCGTACATATCTTTTGGATCATCTGTAAGACTTACGCAGTGTTCAGGGTAAGATTTGGACATTTTAACGACGCCATCTGTACCTTCAAGAAGTGGAAGTAATAAAACCATTTGAGGATCTTCTTTTCCGTATGCACTTTGAATTTCTCTACCTAAAAGAACATTGAACCTTTGATCGGTACCGCCCAATTCGATATCTGCATCTATTTCAACAGAGTCATACGCCTGCATTAAAGGATAAAAATACTCATGCACTGAAATTGGCTTACCTTCTTGATATCTTTTTGCAAAATCGTCTCTTGCCATAATTTGAGCTACTGTTACTTTTGAAGACAGTTTTATCAAATCGATAAGATCCATTTTATGAAGCCAATCGGCATTATTTACAACTTGTGCCTTTTCTATATCAACTACTTTTGACATTTGGTCAAAATATGACTTTGCGTTTTCTTCAACTTCCTCTTTGGTTAAACTTGGTCTTGTATCTGATTTTCCGGAAGGATCACCGATCATGGCAGTTGCACCACCTACAAGAAGAATTACCTTGTGGCCAAATTCCTGAAATTGTTTAAGTTTTCTCATAACAACTGTATGTCCAAGATGCAAGTCGGGTCTAGTCGGATCCATCCCTAGCTTAACTCTTAATGGAGTATTAGTTTCTGAAGCTTTTTGCAGTTTTCTAGCTAATTCATTAACCCCACCCGGAAGGACTTCTGCTCCTCTTGATAACATTATTGCTTGCTCTATAAATTGTTCTTTAATTTCTGTAGTAGTCATTTTTTCACCTATACCAACATTTGTAATAATCTTTCAGTATCTTTGTCTCCTCGACCTGAAATGTTCACGACTATAATATCATCCACAGAAGTTTTAGGCATCAATTTTTCTAAATATGCAACTGCATGTGAAGATTCTATAGCAGGAATAATTCCTTCCAGTCGAGATAATCTAGCAAAAGCCTGAACCGCCTCGTCATCTGTAATCGGATAATATTTAGCTCTGCCGATGTCTTTAAGATTACAATGCTCAGGCCCGCAACCAGGGTAATCAAGCCCTGCGGATATACTATAAGACTCTCTTACATTTCCGTTTTCATCTTGCAAGACGTATTGCATTTTTCCATGCAATATCATTTTTTTGCCGGCTGTTAAGCTTGCTGCTGTTCTGTTAGTTTCAACTCCTTCACCGCCTGCTTCTAATCCGATAAGGTTAACTTCTTTATCATCAATAAAAGCGTAAAAAGCTCCTATTGCATTTGAACCGCCTCCGATACAAGCAAGTACGTAATTAGGGAGTTTATTTTCTTTTTCGAAAACTTGAGCTTTTATTTCTGCACCAATAACAGATTGGAAAGATCTGACTATTTTTGGGTAAGGATGAGGACCTACAACCGACCCAAGAACATAAAACACTTCATCAGAATGCCTTAACCAGTAGTCTATAGC
>JAEZLC010000050.1 GCA_023435965.1 Cyanobacteria bacterium OH_CDB_58
TTTTTGATGTGTAAATCTAAAGTTGTGAATTTTTCGCTGTTTTGTTCGAATTTTTTCTTAAATTCTTCAATTTTTTCTTTAAAAGGGTCTAAAAGTTCTGTCATTCTTTCTTTTGACATTGTAGAGAAATCTTGAGTATTTTCTTTAATAATTTTATTTGCCATGTTTTCAAACACAAGTTGCATTTGGTTGAACATCTCTTGTTGAGTTGTTTGCTGGTTTTTGCTTGTATATTTGACTATTAGGAACGTGGTTATAATTCCTGCTGCAAATCCTATAATAAAGATTAAAATATTCATTATTTTTCTCCGAGTGCTTTTGCTTTTTTCATTGTTTCTTCAATTGTATCATGCAAAATACTGCTGATATTTTTTGCTTTTAGAGTGTTATTGCCGACTTCTGTGCATCCGCCGGGCGTTGTTACGTTTATAATAAGTTGTTCTGGAGAAACTTCTGTATCCATAATCATTTTTGCTGCACCGTATGCGGTTTGAGCTGATAATTTCAAACATGTTTTATATTCCAGCCCAAGTTTTTCTCCTGCTTTTGCTATTTCATCTATAATATAGTAGTAAAAGGCAGGACCGGAGCCGCTTATGGCGGTGATAATATCTATATATTTTTCTTCTGATTCTATTACTTTTCCTACGCTTTTAAATATTTCTATTGCTGTTTTTACATCATCACTCGATGCGTAAGTTCCTTTGCAAACCGCACTCATTCCTTCGTTTACCAGTGCCGGGGTGTTTGGCATTACTCTTATTACCGGTGTGTCGTTAAGTATCTCCTGCATATCCGAGATGGATATTCCTGCTGCTATTGAAATTACTACATGCTCTTTTTTTATAATGTCTTTTAAGCCACTTAATACATCTTTTAAAATGAACGGTTTTACCGCAAATACCAAAATGTCAGTATTTTTAACTACTTCAGTGTTGTCTGTTGTAATGTTTATGCCAAATTCTTCGTGTGCTTTAGATAATGCATTTTCGTTTAAATCAGAGACATAAATGTCTTTCGAATCACAAAATTTTGAATCTACAATTCCTTTTATGATTGCACTTGCCATTTTGCCGGCACCGATAAACCCTATCTTCTTGTTCATATTCTTTAACCTTTTTAAATGTGCATAATTGACTTTGTGGTTTGTTTTATTTACTATGATACAACTGGCAAATATAATATTCAAGGAGAAATAAAATGAGACGTACATTAGAAGGTACTAAAAGAAAAAGACAAAGAGTTAGCGGTTTTAGAGCAAGAATGTCTACTAGTGCCGGACAAGAAGTTTTAAACAGAAGAAGAGCTAAAGGCCGTCATAAGCTTGCTATAACAGCTAAAACTAAAGCGTAGTTATTCTTAAAAGTTATTAAAATTATCAAGGCTATCCAATGGATAGCCTTTTAACTGAAAATGGTATTCCATGCTAAAAAAGCAGTACAGATTAAAAAATAAATTAGCCTTCAATGCTACTTACAAACAGAGAAAAATTTATTCTGATAATTTGATGATAGTATATGTAGGTCGTGAGAAAAAATCACAAGAAACTCCCACAAAAGTTGCTTTTGTTGTGAGCAAAAAATTTCATAAAAGAGCGGTCAAGCGAAACAGAATAAAAAGACTCATGAGAGAATCTTACAGGTTGGCTTTGAAATACAACCAGATACCCGCTTTTCAGCGATACATGTCACTGATTTTTATGCCAAAACAGAGTGCTCTAGGTACTGATTTTGCAAGTGTTCAAAAATCTCTTCATAATTTGTGTGAAAAACTGTCTTAAAATATTGATAATTATGTAATTTTCATTAAATTAAATATACAACAAATAAATGATGTAGCCTGAGTAAAAAGCTTATATTGTATAACTAGGGATTTTATGCCTTTTATTCATAAATACTTGGGGAAATAGGGCAACGCTGTGCAAACAGAACAACTTAGGTATATTGCTAAATCGATGTTTACGGGTAATATTTACAAGAATTACCCCTGGATTAATGCGAATATTTTCGCGAAGATTTTTGATGCATCAAGAGAGTTTTTAAATACCGATTTAGGATTGAAATTAGTTGGAGTTACCGAAAAAGATAATGTTTTCTTTGCTGGAGAAGATTATTTTGTAACCAAGATAAGGATTACTAAAGAACTCAACGTTCTTTTCAGAATTTCTAAAATGGCAGTAGAAATCATATTGAATGAAGTTTTAGGGAACTCTGATACCAAATTCGAATTTGAAAACCTCACAGAGCTTGAAGCAAAGATATTAACAGGATTTAACGATTTTTTATATAAAGGTTTTTCGAATTGTCTTATTGATTCAGCCAAGCTCAGCAAAAAAGCAAAACAGAGCAGTGATTGTCATTTTACGATTTTTGTAAAAGACAGTAGTGACAACACAGGGAAAATAATAATATCAGTCCCGATGGCAGCATTACCAGAAATCCCTGAACAAGAGATTGAGGAAATTTTCTCTATTGATGATTTCCCAAAAACCCTTGTGCCGGTCGATATCAAGGTCGGCACAACAAAGATTTCTCTGAGAGACATAAAGAACATAGAAGTGGAAGATATTGTAGTTCTTGAGAACAGCAATATAAATAAAATGACAATAAAGCTTGGCGAAGATAGTAAAGTATTTAAGCTAAGTCCTGATCCATCTTTGATAGTAAGCATGGATGACAATGAAGAAGAGCTTGAAGGCGGAGGATACATAATGGAAGAGAACATAACACAGAATATGTGGGATTCAATTCAGGTCGATATATCGGCAGAATTTGAGCAGGTAAAAATTCCGTTGGGGGATTTGAGACAAATTTCTGAAGGGCTTGTGGTTGATATAGGTTCTGTCTATGAAAATAAAATTGATCTTAAGGTAGAAGATAAAATTATTGCTTCCGGCGAACTTGTCATTATAAATGATAGATACGGGGTCAGAATAGATAAAGTTGTAAATCCTGAGGCACAGACTTCAAATTCAGCGTATGAACAACGATCTCAAGAAACAGAAGAAATCCAAGAACAGCATGTCGAAGATGAATTTAATGAAGATGACTTTGACTATAGCAACTTTGAAATAGACGACGAAAATATATAAGGAGAAATAAATGGGACACTACTTAATTAATTTTGTAGCATATACGTTGGCAATGGTTGGAGTAATCTTTGTCTGTTTAATGGTTTATAAAAAATGTGTTGTAAATGTTGGAGAAAACAGAACAGCAGATTACTTAAAAATCGAAAATGCTCTTAACCTCTCGCCAAGAAAAACGATTTACGTTGTAAGAGCTGGCAATGAGAAGTTTCTTATCGCGTCAGATGTTGATAAGACAACTTTTTTGGCAAAGTTAGACGAGGGTAAAAAAGAATCTCTTGAAGAAAAAATAGCTTCAACTATAAAAAAGCCTACATTAGCTGGAATTTCTATAGATGATGAGCTTTTAGAGAGAAATTCAAACGTAAGAAAACTTCCTGTAATGAAGGAATTGGTCAGAAAATTGAACGCACAAAGAGGTTAGAATGGAAAACGTACTTAAGGACTTAAACCCGGTTTTACAAATGCTGATGGTAATGAGTATATTCTCATTACTACCTTTTGTATTTACTTGCATGACCAGTTTTTTGAGATATGTTATAGTATTTTCTTTTCTAAAACAAGCAATGGGTACACAACAATTGCCTCCGGGTATTGTATTAGTGGGTCTTTCAATAATTCTGACGTTTTATACAATGGGGCCTGTTTTTCAACAAATGTGGGATGTTGGTTCAAAGCCTTATCAAAAAACAGGATCTATAGTTCTAGCGATTTCTGAAGGCTCAAAACCCTTGAAAGAATTTATGATGAAACAGACAAGGCAGGAAGATTTGGCTTATTTTGTTGAACTTTCTAAGAAACGTCCTCCTAAAAATCCCGATGAAATAACAATTTGGGAAGTTGCACCTGCTTTCATTATCAGTGAACTAAAAACGGCTTTTGAAATCGGTTTCATAATATTTGTTCCGTTCATAGTATTGGATCTTGTAGTTGCTAACGTACTATTGGCTCTAGGTATGTTTATGTTATCTCCTACAATTATTTCTTTGCCGTTCAAGTTATTGATATTTATTGCGGTTGACGGTTGGAGCCTTATTGTTCAGGGAATGGTCGGAAGCTTTAATTAAGGATATGTTATGGAAATATTAATGGAATATATGGGAAAAGGCTTAATCACAATGCTGTTGATATCAATGCCATGTGTACTTACTGCAGCAGCAATCGGTTTGGTCGTAGGTATATTGCAAGCAGTTACTCAGGTTCAGGAACAAACAATTGCAGCGGCTCCTAAAATCATTGCTGTGTTTTTGGTAATCATGATTTTCGGATTTGGTTATGTAAGAATGCTCACAGAGTTGTTAAGAGAAGGTACAATGTTGGCCTTTAATGTAATTCCTAAGAATGAGAATTACGCATTGCCTGCTGATTACTACAAATACACAAAACCATTCTCTGATGAAATGAGAAAAGATAGCTTTAGAAATGTTCCATCTGTGGATGAGATTATGAAAAACCCCGGTAAAGTACCCTTTAGTGATAATGCCGACAGGTTAAGATATAATCCTGCAAGTAAGGTCGAAACACCTTCACCTAGTCTAATAGAGCGTAAAAAAATGATGGGTAGATAATAAATGAAAAAATTATTAGTACTTGTTATTATTATTTTTTCAACAATTAACTTGAGTTTTGCAGAAGAACTTAAAAAAATAAGCTTGTCTAAAAACGCTATATATGTGCTTTTAGTAGACGATGAAGTAAAGGAATTTAAGATATCAAATCCAAATGTGTTGAGATTTCAGCTCGTCAATACGCTGGAAGATGACAAAAAACAAGTTATCGTGCAGCCTTTATCTTACGGAAAAACCGATTTTAATGTTATTACTTCTTCCAAGTCATACAATTATGATATAAATATCGTTGATAACTCTGCGTTTGTTTCAGATGAATTGTTTGAAATTGAAGATCCTAATAAGGAGATCAGCAAATGATAGATGCAGTTATCTCCGGTTTTTCTACATATTTTCCTGAAATTAATAAGGTTTTAGGGGCAGGGATATTGATTTTTGTAAGGTTTTTAGGACTAATACGTTTTGCTCCCGGCCTAAACCGAAAAGAGATACCGGCTATGATTAAGTTGTCATTTGCGATTGTTTTTTCCGTGATATTGGTGTCTGTACTCAAGCCTTCGATGCCGCCTACAGGCGTTTCAATGATTTACTCTGTTTTAATCAATTATGTTTTCGGTGCTTTGATTGGATATATAGCTTATTGCATCCTAGCTGTTGTAGAAGCTGGCGGGGATATGATTAATATGCAAATGGGTTTGTCATCTGCGATGGTTCTA
>JAEZLC010000115.1 GCA_023435965.1 Cyanobacteria bacterium OH_CDB_58
TCGAGGTTTTTCCAGGCTCGGATATAAACTTCCTGCTCTATATCCTCATTATTTGAGCCGGTCATTGTTCTTATTATTTTTTTAATACTATTTTTATAATTTTCAACAATATTCTTCAAAAAAAGCACCTATATTTTTAAGAGCCCATACTCATCAACAGGACAACCTGACTGATACAGTATAGAACTTTCTGCAGAAAGCACCTCTGTATGGTTATAAGAATTTTGCTGAAAGAAACTCACCCCAGCAAAACACACAAAGAACAATGCAACATAAGAAAGTACTTTCTTAATTTTTTTACGTTTTTCTTTTGCCAAATACAAAGGAGCAGCTCCTTTTATAAGGTCTGAAAGTTTTTGCATTTTTAGATGTTGTTCTCGGCAATCAGGGCATGTTCTCAAATGCTCAATAAAGCTTTCATCGTTTCCAAAAACATAGTAAGCTTCATATTTATTACATTTTTTATCCATACCTAAACCTTTCGTTATTATTTATAACGAAAAATAATTAAGAAAGTTCATTTTTGATTTCTATGTAATCAGAGTAATCTTTTGACTCTTCCATCCAGTCTTCTTGTTTAACCCTTAGAGCATGGTTCCAGAATTTCTCGATGGCATAAGTTTCTCTTTCTTCTTTATGAAGAACATGTACTATAACATCTCCGTAATCAATTAAGTTCCAACGATTTTTAACATCATTTTCCTCTCCGACAGGAAGCCTGCCGAAGTATTTTTTCACCCTGTCTCTGACGTTATACGTCAAAGCTTTTACTTGAGTATTTGTATCTGAAGAACAGATTACAAAATAATCTGCCAGGACAGATACGTTTGAAATGTTCAATATAGAAATATCTTTACCTTGTTTATCATCTAAAATACGAGCAATAACACTTGCTAATCTGTACGAAGTAATGTCTTCCAATTCTTGTCTCCTAAACGCTATTTTAGACAATTATATCATACAAGTAAGCAAGTGTATAAAAGTTTGTTGTTTTAAATATAGTTTTTTAAATTTTTATTCAGGATTACATTTCTGCAAAGCTTTTTAAGCTTGCTCATAGCCCTATTTTCAATTTGTCTTATTCTTTCTCTTGAAACTCCGTATCTTGCACCTATTTCTTCAAGAGTTTTCTTTTCACCGTTGTCATCCAGTCCGTATCTCATAATAAGAACATCTCTCTCTTTCGGACTCAATTGATTTAGGATTTTTCTGATATCATAGAACAAATTATCCTGAGTAACCTTTGTATCAGGAGAAAGAGTTGACTCATCGATGATAAAATCGCCCAGCTTAGTAGCATCATCCTTTTGATTTGCCGGAGACTCAATGCTTATAGTCCCTTGAGCCGATTCAATAAGAGCAGCTAGCTTATTTACAGGCATTCCTACCTTATATGCGATTTCCTCTTTCGTTGGGGCGTGTCCTTGTTCTATAGTCAAATCCATAGAAACTTTTTTGATTTTACCTAAAGTCTCGATCATATGGACCGGCAAACGTATAAGTCTTGACTTGTCGGCAATTGATCTGGTTATTGCTTGTTGTATCCACCATGTGGAATATGTAGAAAACTTATACCCTTTTGTATAATCAAACTTTTCAGCAGCTCTCATCAAGCCCATATTGCCTTCTTGAATCAGGTCAAGGAAAGACAAGCCTCTACCGATATATTTTTTTGCAATGCTGACTACCAGCCTTAAATTAGCGTTAACTAATGCTTCTTTTGCTGTTTCAGAATTTTCCTCTTTGATTTTTCTGGCAATTTCAAGCTCTTGTTCTGGGGTTAAGAGAGGTATTTTTCCTATCTGCTGGAGATAAATTTTTACAGAATCATCAGCAATTACAGTATTCGCAGTTTCTGCAACTTTTGGCTCTTCAACAGATAAGAGGATATCATCATCCCCTCCATTAGGAAAAACTTCATCTTCTGTTTGCTGAGCTTCGTCTGATGAATATTTATCGATTTTACTAGACATTAAATCCTCCAAGATAATACTATTATACTATAAGATTGGATTTTTGCGTGGTCTGTCTGAGGGATTCATATATAATTATACTTGCAGCGTTTGCTACGTTTAAGGAGTCAAATTCATTGTACATAGGTATCTTAACTTTAAAATCAGATGCTTTCAAAATGCTATTTGAAATACCCGATTTTTCCGATCCCATAACTATCGCAAAACTCATATCACAATAATCAATCTCAAAATAATTATCTTTGGCGGATAAATCTGACGCAATTATCCAGAAGTTGTTATCTTTTAATTTAGAAACTGCTGCCTGTAGGCTATTAACCACAATTATATCTATATGATTAATTGCACCAGCCGAAGATTTTTCCACCGTAGAATTAACAACAGACGTTCTGCGAGATGGCAAAATTATTGCATCAAAACCGGCACAAACACTAGTTCTGATAATAGAACCCAAATTGTGGGGATCTTCGACGCCATCTAATATAACTACCTTTTTATATTTTTTATCTTTTTCCAAAAAATCTTCTAATTCAACGTACTCTATGGGAGCAACGTATGCAACAACCCCTTGATGAGAAAATTCACTAAACTGCTGGAATTTTTCTTTTGGAACAAACTGAAAAATAACATTATTTCTTTTTGCCAGCTCAAGGATTTTATCTATTTTCGGATCTTTATGCAAAGCCTTAGAAAGCAGTATTTTATTTACTTCCCGCTCATTTTTCAAAAGCAATTCCAATACATTATTTTTTCCGAAAATATAATCACTCATTTCAAACCAACCTAACTATTAATCTCGCGTATTTACTGCAAAAATCATATATTAAGATTCTTTGCAAAAAACTCTTATTGTTATATTATAGTATAATATAAAGTGAGTAAAATTTTGGCGATTTGTGTCAAAAAATATTTCACAAATTTACGAGAGAGAATAATCAGGGCAGATATGGACGATTTTTTAACGAAACTAGGATTAAACTCTAAAATAACCATCGGGGTTTCAATATCTTCTAACAATTTAGTTGAGATGATTTACATTGACAAAATGACTCGTACCATAACGAAATATGCCTCAAGAGAACTAAGATACAACAATGCCATAAGAGAAATAATAGATTATGATGAGCTGTCAGCTTCTTTGAGCGAACTTTTTAGAGAACTTTCACTTGACCCTAAGCAATGTAATGTTGTATTAAACCTGCCTAACGTTCATTTCGCGTTTATGTATCTTCCACTTATTCTGGCAGATGACCAAGTTACAAACGCAATAGTTTCTGAAGTTGAACAACTGTACTTATTTAAAAGACATGAACCGGTTATAAGCTGGATAGCAATTGATTCAAACAAAGAAACAGATAAAAGATATATTGCATACTCAGCACTTCAAGATTCCGCCCTTGTAAATATCAGGGAAGTATTTGAAGATTTGGGAGCAAAACTAATTGCAGTTGAAAACTCACACTCTTCAATTCTAAAGGGTATTCAATACAGTAAAATTGTTGAAGAAGAAATGGCAAACGGCTCACCTTTCAACGTATTGCTAATCACATCTAACAGCTATGCCGTATTTTGCATGAACGGAAACAAGCTGGTAGATTACTACGAAGAACCGCTTGCTATCAAATCTTTCACAAATGATGAGGTTTATCTTGCAATTTCTTCTGCAGCCAGCAGTACCTTAGAACACTACCCATCCCCAAACCTGCTTCTTATAAGCGAAACAAATGAGGTCAGTGCGGAACTACTCTCCGAAAAAATAAACTTCGACGGTGCAATCAAATACTTAGACAGAAACAAATATTCTGATAAAGCATTTATGAACATAGATTTTTCAGTACTTCAAAACTATATTCCAATGATATCATTGGAAAGTGTAGGTGCTGCGACATACAACTACGAAACTTACCCTATAAGGTTCAACTTCTTATCTGAAGTAATAGAAGGTGAAGTCAGCGGACCTTTAACTATAAGCTTATTTGGAAAAGATATCGAAGTTGACAGAAAAGCTATATTGACAATCGTAGGGACTGTTGTGGCCTGTCTTGCAGTACTATTCACAGTTGTCGGATTAGGTCTGTCTTCTTTTAATAACAAGATGACGGAAGAAATAAACCAGCTTGCACAAGAACAAGTTACTCTTGAGAACAAAATAAAAGAAAGCAAGATTTCAGTAGATGTTGCGGATATTTATACTATTTCTCAGGATTTATACACAGCAAATAAAGCGGAATTCGGATTATTCAACGGTTTATCCTCAGAGATTCCTCCTGAAGTTTGGATAGAAACATTCTACGCAAATGCATCGGGAGAAGTTATTATCTCAGGAAAATCAACAGGTACAGAACATATTTACAGTTTCTTTAAAGGATTAAAGAAAAGAGATCCAAACATTTTCATATCAAGACTGCAATTAGACTATGATGAAAATATGCCTCTAACAACGGTTAAACCATCAAACAGCATATTGATATTTGAAATTAACAGCACAAAGAACAAGCAAAAAACTGAAGGAGACGCAAGCTCTCTGGATCCAAACAACCCAGAGAACGCTCAAAATCCTCAAGCACAATCTAATTTCTTCTCGTTCTTCGGGCAAAAACAAAATTCGGGTCAACCAGGAACACCTCAACAACCAGGGGTTCCTACAGCACCACCTCCGCCGGCAGCACCTGGGGTAGACCCACAACCTATAGCACCTCCACCACCACCGGTGCAGTAAGGTATCAAACATAATTAAAGGTAAAAATTGTGAGCAATATAAGAGAATTAATTTTAAGCGTTATAGTAGTAATTTTACTGGTTGTTTTCGGCATAAAACAACTTGGCGGTATCGTTGTAGAAGTTAAAAACAACTTCGGCTCGAAAAGAGAAAAACAAGCCATAGTAGAAGATTTAAGAATAAAAGTTGATTCTATAACGCAAGCTAACGAAAGAATCAAAAAACAACAAGATGTCCTCAAGCCTTTTTACAAACAAGATTTTGCTCCAAATGATTCTATTGCCTCTTTTGGAGGAATGTTTGAAGACGTAATAAACTACGTAAAAATTAACGGGCTCCTTCTAAGAACAATAGAATACAACTTAAACCCCGAAGAAGATCCTATCTTTAAAAACTTTGCATCAGCATATAACGTATGCGAGATCAAAATGTTCTTAATCGGCACTTATCCTCAAATTCAAGGTTTTATGAATGACATAGAGCTTTATCCATATTACATAAGTGTTGATCAAATAAACATTATGCCATATGAAAACAACAAAAAATATCTGCTGGCAAACGTTTCAATACATTTATATTCTAAAAAAGGTTCTTAATTCAACTAAGAAATTTGAAACGGACATTTTATGCAGTTGGCTTTAGGATGAAAAACAAGATTATCTTCTAGGTCATACAGTTTTGCGATTCTCGTAACAAGCTCTGAGTTACAAACCGGACATTTTAAGCCTCTTACATCTCCGTCTAAAATACGTGTTTTGATCTCTTTTATTACTTCTTCGTCTTTGTCAAATTTCGATTCTAAGAATTTTTCATAAGGCTTTATATCAGAAGGGTTGAGTTTCAATCCCTTAGCTAGCTTCTGCCTTATGGTCGAAGCAAGAAAGAGTTCTCGACCGGACTCAATATCATCAATAACTTCTATTGGAAGACTAGACTTTTTGGCGAGCCCTGTTTGAGAAAGCCCGATTTTTTCTCTTGTCGTAAATATAAACTGTGCCAACGATAGATCCGTCATTATTTTGCAACCTTAGCTTCTTTTCTTTCCATATACCAAGCTAGAGCCATACTGGCAAAGAAAATACTGGAATACGTTCCTATCGCAATACCCAAGATCATTGCTAGTACGAAGTCTTTTGTTGTAACCCCTCCGAATAGATACAATGCTATAAGGGTTATCAAAGTGGTCAAAGAAGTGTTTATACTTCTAGCTAACGTCTGATTTACGCTAGCGTTAACGATTTCGCCGAATGATGCTTTTTTTGCAAGGAACTTTGAGTTCTCTCTTATTCTGTCAAAAACAACAATGGTGTCATGGACTGAAAAACCTATTACGGTAAGAATCGCCGTTATGAACAAGGCATCTATATGCACACCGAAAAACAAACCTAAAATAGAGAATGCACCAACAACAAATATAGCGTCATGCAACAATGATAAGAAAGCAATAACTCCATATTCTAGCTTAAACCTTATCGTAAGATAAGCAACTATTCCAAGGAAAGCTAACAGCAAAGCTGCCATAGAGTTTTTAAAAAGTTCATTCCCAAGAGTTGGTCCTATAGAACTTACCTGAACCTGTTTAGCCTTTGGATATTTAGCTTCAATCACACCAGAAACCTTATCTAATGTTTTGTCGCCTTTATCACCTGCAAACTGTGTTCTTATAGACAATATTGTTTTTATGTCACTTGAACCAGAAGACTCATTACCAGAGTGCAAGACCTGAATGACAGGGTTTGAAACACCGTCCTTCTCGAGATTGGTACGAATCTGAGAGATTTCATTCACTCCTACATTTTTATCAACGGAATACTGAACTATTGTTCCTCCGGTAAAATCAATGCCTGCTCTAAGCGGCAGATGAGTAGGATAAACGATTGACGAATATACCATCGCAATTATACCAGGAATAATAAGCAACATAGAAAGAGCAAACCACAACCATCTATGCTTGACTACATCAATATATTTTTTTGTATTTAAAAGCGTATTCGCCATTTTTATCTCCTTTTAAATAAATTTACGCAATTGTACATGAACTGCAAAACGATTAATCCAACACTCCAAATTTTGCTTTCTCTCTCTTGGTCTCAGATGCCTCATAAGTCTGATTAATATCACTGGCTTTTAAGCCGAACCATGATGGATGTTTAAGACTACCCGTTCCAAATATTAAATGCATGAAGTTCTTAGTAACTGTAATCGCAGTAAACATACTGACGATGACACCGAGAGCGAGTGTTAATGCAAAACCTTTAACAATACTTGTTCCCAAGAAGTACAAAATTGCACAGGTAATGATAGTTGACATATTAGAGTCAAAAATACTTGAAAAAGCTCTATCAAAGCCTGTATTTATAGCAGTAAACAAGGTTCTACCTGCTTTTAGCTCTTCTTTTGTCCTCTCAAATATTAATATGTTTGCATCTACCGCCATACCTATACTCAAGATAAAACCTGCAATACCAGCGAGAGTGAGAGTAACTGGGATGACCTTGAACAAAGAAAACAAGATCAAAGAATATATTATAAGTGCAATATCTGCAATCAGGCCAGGAACGTGATAATAAACGATCATGAATATCATAACAGCAGCAATACCGATTATTCCAGCCATTTTGCTTTTTGAAATACTGTCAGCACCCAAAGTCGGCCCAACAGTGTTCTCCTCAATTATTTTAGCCGGTACAGGAAGTGCACCTGCGTTTAAAAGATCAACCATTTTTTTTGCTTCTTCATAACCAAAGCCATTTTCTCCACCGGTTATTTGAGCTCTGCCACCCAAAATCGGTTCTTGAATAACAGGGGCAGATTGCATTTCTCCGTTGAAGAATATTGCCATAGGCTTACCTACAAGCTCTTGGGTTAGTTTCGCAAACTTTCTTGTCCCTTTATCATTGAATTCTAGTGAAACAACCCATTCTCCATTGCTTGGATTAGTGGAAACAAGAGCTTTGCTAAGGTCTTTACCGCTTAATCCTGTAGAAGCCCAACCCTGAGAATTATTAAAACCAGCTACAGGTCTTTTGAACTCAAGCTCTGCAGTTTCGCCAAGAAATTCTTTAGCTTGTTTTAAATCCGAAACATTCGGGATCTCAATAAGAAGTCTTCTTTCACCTACTTGTTGAACCTGAGTTTCTGATACACCAAGAGCGTTTACTCTATTCTCGATAGCAAACTTTAAGCTATCCATCATTTCAGGAGTAATTTTCCCGATAGTATCTGTGGTTTGAGCTTCGAGCACCAACCTCGAGCCTCCAACTAGATCCAAACCAAGCTTAGTAGGTTTGATTTTAATTATAGCAACGCACACTAGTGCCAAGGCTATTATTATCCAAAACAAAACCTTCTTATTTTTCATTTTTATCC
>JAEZLC010000168.1 GCA_023435965.1 Cyanobacteria bacterium OH_CDB_58
AACCTAAATTCCATTTTGCCTGCTTCAATTTTAGACAAGTCAAGCAAATCATTGATAATGGCAGAAAGTCTTGTTACATTTCTTTTTGCCATGTTCAAAAACTTATCCATGTTCTCAGTAATTGTGCCTGATTTTCCGCTCAATACAATATCAAGGGAATTTTTTATAGCGGTTAATGGAGTTCTAAGCTCGTGAGAAACGATAGAAATAAACTCTGACTTGAGCCTTTCGAGCTTTTCAAGCTTCATGTTCGTATCTTTAATCTCTTCATATAAAATAGCACTCTCTAACGGCAAAGAGGCTTGTTTTACAAGCGTTTGAAAGCAAGTAGTATCATCTTGTCCAAAATCAGTGGCTCTAAAGACTTCAATAATGCCAAAAAATTTATCCTTGATATTTATAGGAGCAAAAAGATTATCAAAGCCAAATACGTTCAAGTCATACTCTTCAAATTGATGCTTGATATTTTTTATTACCTTTATGTCCGCAACTTCCGGATTTATGGAAAACAATGTTTTGTAGCTCAAAATCGCTCTGAGTTTTATGGCATCTTCAAGCCTGCTTGAAATAGGATACAGGGAGTTAATAAGAAGTGTAATATCCGTAGGATCATTGAAAACAAGGGAATAGCAAAGGGAAAAACTCAAGCTTTTTTCCAAGCCGTCCATCATAATATCGATAAGCTTTGTTTTATCCAGCGAGCCGGCAAGTTGAGTACTTGTGTTGTAAAGAACATTCAGCTGATACAAACTTTTTGCAAGATCCGTATTATTGCGAGAAAGTGCTTCTAGTGAGCGTTTAGACTGAAGACAAGAGTTTATCGTAGCCAAAAAAACATTGTCATCAACAGGTTCTTGCACATAAGTATTTACGTATTTCAAAAGCTCAGAGTCCACCGTTTTGGGATTAAAAACCAAAACACTGCTGATATTTTTTGTTTGGGCCTGGATTTTTATCCTTCTGCACAAACTGTTCACATCAAATTTTTTTACTGAAGAATCAATTATGACAACATCCACACTGGATGATTTAACCGCTTTTAAAATATCCTCTTCGCTCTCCTTCATTGAAAGCTTGAGAGGAATTTCCGGCAGCAACTCTCCAATTTTATTAATTAAATTTTTACTCTCAGATATTAATAATGCTTTTGTCATTTCATCTATAGATTAACTCAACAAACAATATTCTATCAGCTTTTGGTAGATATTTTTATGATTAAACAATTCTTAACTTATATGTATAGGTTTTGAAACCCTTTGCTACAAAATCATTTCAACACACATAATTAAGAAATGTTAAGAATTTATATACCAATTATATAAATAATAGCAATTTTTTATATCAAAAATACTTTATTATAGTACGAGGACCAGAGAGAGAAAACAAAACACCACAAGCGGTTAAGACCACATTAAAGAGAAAATTAGAGAGATAACAAAAATTTTATAACCACACACCACACCACTAACCTTTCACTTACACACACGAGGAATCAAAAAGATTCTAGGGACTTTTAAAAAGTCCCTTTTTTTTGCATTCACAGTTAGTATTGACAAAAAAGAAGTTAATTCGTAAAATAATACTACACCCCCGAGGGGTGATAGTTCAAAAAGGAGCATCATATGAAAAAACTAGTGCTAACACTATGCTTATTAACGGCATTTACAGCTTTTGGAGTGAACCAATCTTATGCAAAAGCATGCAACTGCACACCTTCTTGTCATTGCAAATGCGAAAAGGAATGCAAATGTGACTGCCACAAAAAGGCAGAAACGTGTAATTGTAAAAAAGAAAATTGTAGCTGTGACGGAAAGTGTTCATGCAAAAAAGCTTTAAAATTCCGCTTATTCAATAAAAATGAATGCAACGGAAAATGCGACTGCAAAACAAATTGCGGATGTAAAAAATAAACATCGTAAATTTTTTAAACTCTGACACCCCTCTCGGGTGTCTTTTGTTTTATAATAAAGATTAAAAGAGAAACAATATGCAAGCAGACAAAATAAAAATTATAAACTTATTAAAAACAGCTAAAGGTCAGATAGATGGCCTCTTAAAAATGGTTGAAGAAAACAGGGATTGCATAGATATTAGCACTCAACTATCAGCGACTCAGTCAATAATCAAAAAGGTCAATCTTGAAATCTTGAATGCTCATTTAAACTGTTGCGTCAGAAAAACGTTTGAAAACGGTGATGAAAAACAAAAACGAGCAACTATCGAAGAAATTCTCGGGCTGATAAATAAAATTACCAAATAATCTCATTTTATAAACAAAATTGTTAATTATAAATATTAATAAAAAGTACAATGTTATAAAAATTAATAGACTCTATAATACAGCTTGATAGAGATATAAAAGAACAGAATTTAAAACTGAAGTTTTGTTCTTTTAAAACTAGTAAAGGAAACATCGTATGAGAAAACTATTAGTGACTGCGATTGCCTTATTTACTGTTTTAACATTAAATATTGGTCAATCATTCGCAGCTTGCCCTTGTCCAGCTGCACCATGTCCAATTTGTCAACCTGCGTGTCCTGTTTGCACACCAAAATGTGACCCTTGTGCCACTGGATTTGCTTGCCCTTGCGAATCAAAGTGTGACTGCACTTGTGCTCCAAAGTGCAACTGCTGTGATGCTTGCGAAAACACAAAATGCAAATGTGGTTGTTACAAAAGAACATTCTGGGACAAATTGTTCAGAAGATACCCATGCTACAACAATTGTTGTCCAAAATGTTGTGACTAATTAAGCTCGCTTAATTATTTACGAACGCCAAGAGCACCCTAACGGGTGTTTTTTGGTATACGTATTTATTTTTCGGCAAAAAATTGATACTATCTAATAAAAAAGGAAGGGCATTAAATGAAATTTCATACAAAATATCTGTGGTTCGACACAAAAAAACCGAGGGAATACATAAACATAACTAAT
>JAEZLC010000151.1 GCA_023435965.1 Cyanobacteria bacterium OH_CDB_58
CAATTATTCCTCTTGTAACCGTAGGGTTTTTAGTTCCAAGATTTATCCAAAAGTTAACTAAAAAAATCTATAGAGAAGAAAAACATAATGCTCAACAAGAACAGCAAAAACAAAATGCGTCAGCAACAGTAAGTTTTACTAAAAACAGCCCTGCTGTTTTCTCCTCATTTACAGGACAAAATGCAGCCAAAAAACAGGTTAACTTTGGAGGGAAGCTATCCACAACCCTTGTGAATATTTTCAACAACAATGTAACAAACCAAGTTATGCTAGATGCAGGCATTTCAGGCGGAAGAATTTACACCGGGGTAAATACAGCTGACAAAATCGAAAAAGGAATCAAAGAAGCAGGAGTTGTATTCTTCATCTATCTTGGAGGAAGAATTGTAGCAGATTTCCTTGAAAAAATAGGCAAAAAAATCGGAATGCCAATTTCTTTAGATTCTAAAATATTAGAAGATAAAAACTTCCATAAGCAAATACTAGACATTGCTAAGACAAGCAATCCTGAAGAAAAAGTAAAACTGGTGGAAAAATTCACTCACTTTGCAGGCACAGATGAAAAATCAATACTTTCATTCGTTAATAACCAGATAGAAAAAGGCGTTAAGAATAATACCTTCAAAAATCAAACTTTAAAAGCCGCCCAAACTTTAGGCATTGTAGATTTAGTTGAAGGTGTTAAAAACCCTCTTCAAATAATAGATACGGCAAAATTAAAAGGTTTAAACGAGTCTTTAACAGAATTTGTTAAGACAGCTCTTGAAAAAGGTTCAGTTGAAGATGTTGAAAAGTTCCTCAAAAAAGCCTTAAATACAAAAAGAGGAAGCATTCTTCTTAACCTTGGAATATGCAGTGCAGCTACTGCTTATTTCCTACCAAAATTGCAGTATTTATTCAGAGAAAAATACACAAATTCTTCTAATCTACCTTCTTTGGCAGAATACGATAAGCAAATCGAAAACGAGAAAAAAGCAGCAAAAGCTTAATCAAAAAATTAATAACAGCATAAAAGCCGACACAGAAGTCGGCTTTTTATATTTTATATTTTAAACTATTCTCTTATCTGATGATATGACAATATCTTCAGAACTGTTATTTAAAAAATCATTAAAATATTCGTTTACTTTTTTATCAGTATTAAAAAATACATTTTCATATTTTTTAAAGTATTTTTCCTGCGTTTTTACAAAAATCTTTTTAGGAAGAGCTATCGCGTAATTCTTATCTAAATCGATGTTTTCATATTCTCCCTCTTCGTTTTTTATCTTTATAAAAGAGCAAATATCTTCAGAGCTAAGATTTATCCCTTCTTCCTGAGCTTCACTTATGGCAGTTCTATCAATCATAATACCCGAGTACTGATTGATTGCGTTTCTAGAGGGTGACGCCAAATTTTCAACTACATTTGAATATATATATGTTGCGAGATCTTTTCCTCTCATTTCACCCACCATAATATTAGAAAGGTTGCCAGAGATGCCTTTAAATAATTCCACAACATCAAGATTTAAAACATCCCTGTTTTGAGAAGTAGGAATATTGGCTCTGAATGCTGTCGAAGGGAGAATAAAGGCTTTTAAATCAGGGTATTTTGGTTTTAGCTGAGAAAATATAGCATCTGTACAGAAATTCGCCAAATCATTGTTAGAATAACGAATATCATCTATGGTAAGCGAATCTCTGCCTTTCGGGTCTTGAATTTTGACTAGTGGCAACAGATCTTTTTCAAAAACCTTGGTAAACATTTTTTGCATCGGGTTATTTTGTAATTTTTTTGCAAAATCAGTATAGTAAGGTTTTGTTTTTACGGAAAGGCTTCCATTATCATCAAAATGAAGCTTCACTGCCTCAAGCTTGTGTGCATTTTGAGAAAGAGAAACTATTTTGGTAACAGTGCCATTTTTACACGGAACATAAGACAATTTATCCAGATGATCATGTGCATTTAAAATCACATCGATATTTCCGACCTTTTTAGCAACAGAAGTAGATACATTCTCTCCGCAGTGACTCATCAATAAAACAGCTGAAGTCGGATTTTCTTCCTTAAACTTACATACAATATCTGACAAAATATTTGAAGCCTCTTCAGCATCTAAATCGTTTAAGTCAGCGTCTTTTTTGTTGTTTGTACCTAACGCCTTAAGTCCCTTTATATCTTCCTTTACAAGAAAATCGATATTGATAGGCAAAAGCCCGACAACCAATACCTTGTGTTTTAGCTTCGGATTTTTGTCATCCTGAACCTGCAATACTTTGCATTCATTTATTCTTTGTTTTTGTTTTTTAGTCAGCCCTTTTGTCAAATCCGAATTAACAAAATCCACATTCGAAACAATTGTATCCATTTCAATGTTTTTTATGTGCTTCTTAAATACCTTATCTCCGGCGTCAAAACAGTGGTTTCCTGGAGTATAAATCGTTTTTAGTCCCGGGATAAGTTTTTTTGCACCACCGATGAAGGTTTTAAGGAACAACTCCTGAAAATCTCCGCTTGTTTTATTAGAAGACGTTAAATAACCTGTATTTGAAGGGTTCATAAACCAATCACCAACAAGAGCCATTACATTCAATGTTGATTTATCTTCTTTATTTTGAAAAATATCATTTTTATTATCACAAAGATTCTGATATAAAGCAGGAATATTTTTAAGCTCACCATGAATATCACTGAACGCCATGATATTAACGTTAGCTTGTTTAAAGCTTACATATTTGTGATTTAGGTTAGGATACATCTGAAT
>JAEZLC010000173.1 GCA_023435965.1 Cyanobacteria bacterium OH_CDB_58
GTGTACAAATCGGCAAGTTTGTAATAAACGAGCAAATTGTCTTCTGCCTCTACTATTTTGAAGTACTCATCTATTGCGTTTGATTTTTTGTTTAAAAACTCATACGATTTTGCCAGCAATAACCTTGCCTGTGCAATCTCTTTTTCTATGCTTGTATTGTCAATAGCTTTCTTATAATCAGATACGGCCTGAGAAACATTCTCTTGAAGTATTTTCACCTTGGCTCTTGTTAAATAATACTTATACTTATTTGTATGAAAATATAAATCTTGAAGCTCAGAATAAGCAAGCAAATTATTAGGGTCTATATCAATTAATGCTTCCCAATATCCGGCAGCTTCATCTGCTTTATCAAGCATTTTTGCTTGAAGAGCCAACTTCTCTAACGTTTCAGAATTACTTTTATCAATTTCATAAGCGGTTTTCAAAAGCTCGTAAGATTTCTCATAATTTTCATTATCAGATAATAATTGAGCCTGTTCTAATAAAGTTTCTACCTTCATTTCCCATCCTAGATTAAAAACAACTTTACTATTATACAACATTCTCAAAAATATACCCTAGTAAAGTGGATATACATTATGCTCAAAAGTTACTACACACAGTTTAAAAGTTTTATTTTGCATACTTCTTTTATAGGAAAAATTAATTTATCAAAAATAAATTATTCATAATTATGTATGATTTCAGAAACTCCGTTGATTGTTAGAATACAACTATACTCCTTAGAAGACGACGATACACATATCCCTAATCTATAGCTATGAACCCCTAAATTCATAGCTTTTTTCTATTCTTTGATTTTTTGTTCTTTTTCTTCCCAAAAAGAATATTTTTTAAACATTTTTTATTGTTTTTTATATTTTTTGAATATTTTTTAACAAAAAACGCTTCAAAAACGCAAAAAATTCGTTTTTACATTTCTTAACATGACAATTAAAACTAGCACAATTTTTTTTTTAGGTGTTTAATTATATTTGCATTCTAATTTAAAATTGAAGACTAAGGAGAAAAAAATGATCCAAAGCATTAGCACAAATGCGCTTTATTTGAATTCTTTAAAAGCGAGAGAGAACAAACACACAACATCACCAATTACTAATTCAAATGTAATACCTTTTAAGGCAACACCTTTATCTGGAGATAAACTTGCTCTAGCACTACAAGCACAAACTATAGTTCCTATAGCAAAAACAGTGACGTTTGCAGGTGCATTATTTAATGAATTTTCAAACGCTACAAATCAGGTCTCAGTGTGCAAAGACCTTAAATCTGGCAAACCAGGAGAAGATGTAGGATCAAAAACTAATGTCAACGATATAATCAAGCGTTTTTCTCCCGAGCTTAAAAAATTCGACGACGCGATAAAAACGACCATTGAAATTCAGAACGACGGAAAACAAGTTACTGAAGCTAGAACTCAACTAAAAAAATTACACAATAATGATATTTTATTTGAAATGGCAGTAAGACCTGCTAGAGACGTTAATTCTCAAGCACCTGAAGGCGTTCCAAAACTTGTACACAAACTAAGTGTAGTTATGGATGCAAGCAAAGAAAATGAAGAACAAGTATCAATTTTAAATACAAAAGGCAAATTAATGGCAGTAGTTGAAGACGGCAACAATGTCGTATTAACTAGTGCTGGTGCCATCAAGAAAAGATACGACGGTACACTTTTAGCAGCTGGCAAAAAACCAGGAAGAGAATTCACTCCTTTTGTTCCAAAAAATGTTCCGATCATTGAAAAAATGATTCCTCAAAAATCAATCGGTGAAGGCGGCGAAATCGTTATCGGAATGGAAGATGGAAGATTCAACGCTGAAATAGTTGATAGCATAAGAGAATTCGAAACAAAAGTAAAAAGCGGAGAAATAGTACTTCCTCAATTCGTAGCAAGAGAAGGTGCTGAAAAAATCCAAATTGCAATGCTAGGCGGCGGATTTGGTTCAAGAGCAGAATATACAAACGCTTCTTCTAACGGTATTTTCCACGGAGAAGAAGACGGTGCTCAATCTACTAAAGGCGTTTTCAGAACTCCTACAGGTTTAACCCCAATGGAAACAACATTTGTAAGCTTACATATGGCTGGTCTTCTTGACTGCTCTGCAGAAAAATTCGGAATCGGCCAAAACGTAAAATTCTACCTAAACAAAAGTGGCGTAAACAAAGGTAATGGCGGATTTACAATAGATTTATACAAAAAAATGGTTCAAAGCAATCATGATTGTGAGTTCATTTTCCCAAATGACTCTATTTCAAGAATGCCTATCGCAATAGCAGACGCTGCTGAAAAAATGAACGAAGGCAACACTGCCATCGCTATGATTGCGAAAAAAGTTCCTGCTGAAGAAGCTAGAGGGACATTCGGAATTATGAAATTATCAGATGATAACCAAATTCTTGAATTCGCTGAAAAACCAAAAGTTATTCCAGAAGGTTACGCTGATGCTGATGATAATTGTTTAACAAATACTTTCCAATTCGCAGTCAGCAAAGAAGCTTTCCAAGCATTAGAGTTGATAGAGCCATATTTCAGCTCTGCACTTCAAGGCAAAGAAACAAGAGACTGGTCAAAACACTTAATACCTACAATCATGGTATTAACTCAATGTGAAACACCAGACGAAATGAGAGGACAGCTTCAATCAATAGTTGGAGAAAAGAATAATCCTAAATACGTAAACTTCTTAAATAGCATTCCTGACAGAATATTAATGGAAGCAAAATCTATATTACACGGACAAAAAGTAGTTGCTGTTCCTACAGATGAATCTTGGGCAGACGTTGGTCAAGCAGCGGCTCTATATGACGTAACTATGGATATAGCTAGAGGTGACTTCAAACTTCTTGACTTTGAAAGAAGAAATGTATTGAATTCAATTAACCCTGAAACAGGATTAATTGCAATGACTCCTCAGCAAAAAGAAGAAATCGAAGAGAAATACGATGTTTCAGGCGAAGTTATGGTTGTTCCAAAAGCTAAAAAAGTGCCACCATCAATTCTCAAAGAGTATTCAGAGCACATTATCGAAAACAAATAACATTTACTATCTAACTTCAAAAGCCGCCGTCAAAAGCGGCTTTTATTATTTGTATTTGGAACTATTCCTATCCCAAATACGTTTTTACCGTATTTATGATCTATGCTGTCCCATAACTTTGCAACCTTCTGTGCTTTCAAATTTTTTACGGAATCGAGCAGATAAAGCTGGCTGAACTCAGAATCTTGAAGAGAGGAAACGTACACTCCGGAGGATCTGTAGATAACATAAGGTGAATAAAGTTTATTTAATAGAAAATCCACCTTTTTGTTTAATAGATATTCGCTATTAACAGGTCTTTGTAAATCAAGGCTTTCTACAAATACCCTAAAATCTTTTGTTCTAAGCATTACAGATACAACTTTTGTCTCAAGATTAAAATGTCTCATTTTAGAGCAAGCAC
>JAEZLC010000175.1 GCA_023435965.1 Cyanobacteria bacterium OH_CDB_58
CCAGATGCAAACGAAGCAAGCTTTGTTGGTTATGAATGGATAGATGAGTCTTTGGATGAGTTTGTAAATCCTTTGATCAATAAAGAAGAAATTATCATTTATGACTGGGATAAGTATATTTCTCAAAATAAAAAAAGCAAAGGTTTTATAGAGTTATTTCAGGAAGCCGATGTCTGTTCAAGTTATAATCTGCCTATCTTATACAAGGATAATTTGATGGGATTTTTCTGTATAGAGTTTACAAAACAGGCTAAAGCATTAACCGAAGAAGAATTGAACTTTTTAAGAGGGATTTCTCATCAAGTGGCTATCGGGTTATATCATTCGAATATGTATATCCAAGCCAGCGAAGCATCAAGAGCTAAAAGTGAATTTATAGCAAATCTTTCTCACGAGATTAAAACTCCCTTAAATATAATAATAGGTTTTTCAGATATTCTCTCAGAGGTGGAAATTGAGCGGGGTAGACAGCTCGAGTATCTTACTAATATTAAAAATAGCGGTCAGCATTTGTTGAGTTTGACCAATGATATAATTGATATTTCTAAAATCGAAGCGGGGAATATGGAAATGAAGTATTCCTTGATTGATTCGGAAAAGTTAATTCAAAATGTGACAAATTCTATAAAACTGCTTGCAGAAGCGAAAAAAATAAATATAAAGCTGGAGTTAGAAAGTATTTTAGTAAGTGCTGACGAGAAAATGTTTACTCAGATTTTATTTAACCTGATTAATAATGCCATAAAATTTACTCAAGCAAACGGAACCATTAGAATTAAATCTAAACTTCACAATTCAAGCATAATAGTCTCGGTTGAAGATACTGGTATAGGGATTTCTGCTGATTATCACGGTATTATTTTTGAGAAGTTTAAACAAGTTGATTCCTCCCTCTCGAGAAGTCATCAAGGAGCTGGATTGGGTCTTGCAATTACCAAAAAACTTATTGAATTGCATGATGGCTCAATTTATGTGGATTCAATCAAAGACAAGGGCTCTAATTTCTGGTTTATTTTGCCAAGAGCAGAGGTAAAATCCAGTGTTGTAAGCAATAAGCCCTAGATTTTGTGAAGTCTAAGGTAGACTATTAATTGTTTCATGAAAAAAATATGTGCTATGATTGCATTTGTGAGAGAAAATATGTATAAAATAAAAAAAATACTTATACTTTTGTTTGTTTTTGTTAACAGCTTAATGATTTCAGAAGCAAAAGAAGTAAAATTTATTTATATAAACGGCTCGAATAATAATACTGTCAAGATGCAGGATTGGTTTTATAAAGGGGTGTCGAAACTGCACTTTGAAATGAAGTCGCAATTTGAACAATCTGATTTTTCTCGAAAATATTTTCTTCAAAATTCAACATATAAAGTGTCGGATAAGCCCATAGCGTTTTTCTGGGGAGATAAGAGTTCTCTTGAGATAGACAAGTTAAATTCTGACCTCGATATTACTAAAATATTCAGCCCAAAGGTCGCACAAACAGTTAGGGCTTTTTTTGCCCATTGTATGCACGATGCTATTTGGGTGCAAAAGTATCATAATATGCGCCCTATAGTGCAAGATTTGCATAAGGTTGTTTTACAAGAGAGAGCAAATGGAAATCAAGTAGTGCTTTTTGGCTATAGTGCAGGTTCTTTTGTAACTTATCAGTACCTTTTCAATAAACTGCCGGATATTAATTTGGATGATTTTTTCTCAAGAACTTTGATTACTGATGAGGAAAAGCTTTTTGTCAAAAATAATCCGAGAAATAACACCTGCATAGATGCGATAATCGATTCAAAACTCGCTGTTTTAAGTATGGATGGGCATTTGGTCCCGAATATAAATAGTGAATTATTTAAAAAAAATTATGTGAATATCGATTATTACACTCAAAGTGCCTGCATCCCCCCTGAGACTGTAAAAGGAATAGTTAATTTTGCAAGTCCTTTGATTCTTTTCTATTCAGATCTTACAGATCCTAACTATGAATTTACTTATTACAATAAACTTTTGTATAAATACATGATCGAGAATAATATGTTCTGGCTCACTGTTAATTACAGTGAAGATCCTTTGGGATTCCCGACATCCAAAAATCTTAGTCAAGAGGATATTGAAAATCTGGCACATATAGATATTGATCCACATACCGGATTTATATTTGATAAATCAAATGTAAAAAGTCATAGGACTTTTATGGGTGCACACACTTCTTATTGGTCTACGGCAAAACACTTTTCAAAAACTGTTGTAGAGGCATACAAAGAAGGATATTTGTTTTATTTCCCTGAAAAGATGAAATAAATAATTTTATTCTTGGGTTTTTAAGAATGTTCCTTTTCTTCTTCCCTGCAATTGTATTTTTTATTTTTTATAATAATTTCAGCAAAGTGCATTAGTCCTAAGTTGAAACCCATTTTTTCAGATTTTTCTTTTATGTAGTTGTATGTTTCTAATACAGATGTTTCAACGGGATTGTTTGTCGTGTTCGACATGCTCGTTAAATAATTTAAAGATAACGCTATTTTTTGAGTACCCCATTCTTTGCATAATTCGAGCCAAGCATCAACTTCATTTTTGTTGTCATTGAAGTGCGGAAGCACGATGTATTTGATCATTACGTTGGGGTTTTGACTTTTTGATTCTTTGATGTATCGTTTTATATTTTTTGATACTTCATTGAATTTGTCTATTCTTTTTATTTTGTAAAATGATTCCCTGGTTCCACAA
>JAEZLC010000270.1 GCA_023435965.1 Cyanobacteria bacterium OH_CDB_58
TAAATTTGCTATTTTGCATAAAAAAAAGAGAATCTGCGTTGGGGTTTGAGATTCTCTGTGGTTACATTAGCTTTCGCATTTCGCCTTGGTAGACTTATACTTTGAATAGTAGCATTTTAAAGCTTGTTAATGCTTCAAGAGCGTGAGGCTCGCCTTGTGGCATAATTATAAAACTGCCCTCTTTAACGATGAAGTCTTCACCTGAAATCGTTATTTTTGCTTCGCCCTCTAACACTTGCACAAAAGCATCTACTGGTGCTGAGTGTGCATCGATTTTTTGACCTTTGTCGAAAGCGAAAACTGTAATCGAAGTATTTTCCCTTGTGATAAACACTTTGCTTACTATGGAGTTTTCCTGATAGTTAACGCTGTCTTTTAAGTCAATTACATTTTTTATGTGTTCTGGCTTGTAAGTTGCTTTCATTATGTTCTCCTTTACTTTTATTATATAATTTCGCCGCTTAGCGAAATAGTGTAGTCCTTAATGATAATATTTTTTCCTGCTTTTTGAAGTGCTTCTTTGACTATCATTTCTACCCCACCACAGCAAGGTACTTCCATGTGGACGATTGTTATGGATTTTATGTCTTGATTTTCAAATATATTCGAAAGCTTTTCTACATACGAATCCAAGTCCTGATCCAGCTTTGGACAAAGAAGCATAAGAACCTTGTCTTTTAAGAACTTTTGATGGAAGTTTGCGTATGAAAAAGCAGTACAGTCTGCGGCAATAACCAGATCTGCATTCTTAAGATACGGTGCATTTGGATTCATAAGCTTCAATTGAATTGGCCAGTTGTTAAGTTCGGATTGTATATTTACAGATGGCGAAGAACTTACAGGCTTTTCCCTTTTGATTTCTTTCTGCATCATTCCAGGGCAACCACAAGGGATGGTTTTGTCCTGAAACTCAGGTACATCTATTCCATTCTGTACAAGATATTCGATAGCTTGGCTCAAGAACTTATTTTCACCATGCTCGTTCAAGTGTTTTAAATGTGCCTTTATTACGTTTCTCCCGCCTTTAACAACATTTTCCATAACTTTGAACTCATCATATGGCTCAGCTTCTCTTACTTCGGTCTCCATTGCACCTTGAGGGCAAGCTTTAATGCAAGCACCAAGTCCATCGCAGAATAAATCGCTAATTAATCTTGCTTTTCCGTCTATAACTTGAAGAGCACCTTCCGGACAATCGGGAATGCATACCCCACATCCGTTACATAGGTCTTCATTGATTTTAATAATTTTTCTTTTCATATCTTCTCCTTAAATAAGTATATTGGTATCTGTATGCCGATTAGTAAGTAAAAAATTTTCTATGTAAAATCAGATAGTATCTTTTTACCGAAAAATTCTTCAACCTGGTTGTTTATTGATCCGACAAACTCTCCCATAATACATTTATGCTCGCAGTTTAGTTTTCCTAATAAACATTTTGATGGTTTAAACCTGCCGTCAATAGCTTCATATATGTCGAGAAAAGTTATTTCTTTAGCACTCTTTGCCAGTTTAAAGCCGCCTCTGAATCCTTTTATTGATAATACAAGTTCTGCTTTTACCAGTCTTTGAAGTACTTTTGACAGGTGGTTGTATGAAACATCAAGAATATCAGCGATTTCCTTAACAGAAACAAGCTCTCCATCTTTGTTTGCCATTACTGTCATAGCGTGAAGACCTATTGCTGCTGCGTCTGATATTTTTAATATGTTTCCCATAATTTATCTTTTAATTGTCTAACTGGTACCAGTATACCAATTACTTTTTCTTTTGTCAACTGAGTGAGTATTTATTTTGAATAAATGTAAACAAAGAGTCTATAAATAGCAATATTGCGTGTTTTTTGTCTTATAGAGAATAGAGTAAAGGCAGTAATGAATGATACAAAGTACAAACATATATAGTTATAAAAGTAATTTTAATAATTTAAATCACAAAAATTCAATTAATTTTTCGGGGCTGGGTTCTACTGCTCTGAAAAATGTTTGTGCCAATCCAAAGGCACAAAAGCGCTTAAATACATATTTGCAGTGGTATTTTGATGCTTATCCTAATCAGTTTAAGATATTTATGAGCGATTTGAATAAACTTTCTGGCTCAACTGATTCCTTTGCCTTTGAGGCTTTACGCAAACGATATGAAAGTTTTTCTCACTTGCCAGATGTGTTAAATAAGCTAAATTTGGCTGAAAGTATGCGTTCAGGACAGGTAATAGCAGCTATTTCAGATTCTTTAAAAAAGGTTTGTCATAGACCATCCAGCATTTTGGATGTGGGGTGCGGAAATGGTGAGATATTAAAAGGGTTAAAAGATTCATACAGGCTTCCATATTCTAAGCTCACAGGTGTTGATGTTTATCAAGACACTAATAGGGTCCCGTTTAACAGGTTAAAATATGACGGTGTAAATCTAGCTAGGTCAATTAGCGACGCTGCTCAAAGTAATTTAGACATTTCTAAGAACTATGATACTGCAATACTAGCGAGTGTTTTGCATCACAGTGATGATCATTTAAATCTTTTAAAAGAAGTAAATAAAGTAATGGATAAAAATGGAGTTCTGATAGTAGAGGATATATCTCCTGATGTTGGTTTTGACGATTTTCATACTGTTATGGATAATTTTATAAGTATTTTTCAAAAGTCAGAGGGTTCCAAAATCCCTGCAAACTATCTTTCTTTTGATTCTTTAAAAGACTTGGCGGCTAAGTCAGGCTTTGCTGTTAAAGATGTTAATGTTTATATGCCCGATGTTTTAAAACAATTTGTTGCGGTTCTTCAAAAGATTTAGTTTTGACCCGTATTCTTTTTTGATATAAATATATAGTACTTAATAGAGAGTTTATATAAATGAATATCCTTGATGTCCTTGCTCCTTGTGGTTTAAATTGTCAAAAATGTCTGGCATACAATGAAGGTGATATAAAACATCACAGCCAAGAGCTTAAAAAGTGCTTGGGAAACTTTGATAATTATGCGAAAAGGTTTGTAAAATTTTCTGAGGTATTTGAAAATTATACAGCGTTTAAAGAATTGTTAGACGTTTTTTCAAAAGGCGGATGTAATGGCTGCAGAAATGGCGGTTGTATAAACACAGCCTGTAACGT
>JAEZLC010000017.1 GCA_023435965.1 Cyanobacteria bacterium OH_CDB_58
GAATTATCCTCCCTTAAAGATTTACAGGTAAAAAGCAGAGCACCGTCATCGTCTTGGCCGGATATATAAAAATGAGAATATGATTTGTTAAATCTCTGCAATGATTCGAATTGAGACTGAGTTTTCACGACATCATCGGTTATGTAAAATACAATATTTCGGCAGCATTGGCCGCATTTTTTGCAAGAACCTTTCAAAATATACCTGGATGAAAAATATCTCCCAAAATAAAACTTAATCCAACCGAACACTATTTTACCCAAAAGTCCATAATTGCAACTGGTTCATCTAAATTTTTAATTTCAAAAGCTCTCATTATGTAGTACCCTTTTTCAGGAATGGTAAAATAATTTATATAAAACTTTTTACTCATATCAACGCATAAATCTTGTGATTGATATATTTTGTATCCCCAGTATGCTATTTTTTCATTCTTTTTTATTATCTGTATCCTGATTACACTGTCAGTGAACCCTTTGGGCATAATCAAAACGTAATTTATTTTTTGCCTAATAGAAAATTCCTGAACCGGGAAATTTACAGTTTGCTTTGTAATAGGCTGAGAATTCAGCACTAGCAGCGGCTTTTCTTTATCACATCCGCTGATAAAAATAACCGCAAAAAGAATTAAACAAACGAATAAATTTTTCATCTTAGTCTATTTTACAAATTTATTTTTTAAGAAATTAACCTTGTACTGAACATTTGTTTTGATTTCAGCATCATCCGTTAACCTCATAAATGACTCATAATTTTCAACTGCTTTAGCATAATTTTTCTCTTTTTCATACGCTAAAGCTAAAGCGTAGTATGCATATGCATAGTCAGGTTTTAATGAAACAACTTTAGTAAAACTTTGTTTTGCATCTGCCAATTTGTTAGCTTCAGCCTGACACAAACCTAAATTGAACAAAGCATCTGTGTTATTCGCATTAACCTTCAAGGCATTTTGATATTCTAAAGTAGCACTCGGCAAGTTGGAAAGAACTTTGTATGTATTGCCCAGTTTGATGTAAGTAACATCATCCTGAGTATTTATGCTAAGAGCCTTTTTGTAAGATTCAACAGCTTGTTGATATTGTTTATTTTTCAAATATGTATCACCTAAAGCGATGTGGGTTTCAGCCAAGTCTTGATTAGATGAATTAGGCATAGATAAAACATTGTTATAAACCTGAACAGCATCTTCTGTCTTGTCGTATTTTGCCAAGGCTTTTGCATATTGAGCAGCTATAGCTTTATTCTCAGGATCTACAGCAATAGCCTTTTCATAATTTTCTAATGCTTTTGACTTAATCCCGAGCTTGTCATAAGAAGCAGCAATATTAGCATAAGCTAATGCGTCATTTGAATTTATCTCTGTTGCCTTCTCATAGCTTTCGATTGCTTTTCTGTAGCTTGTAGATTGTGCGAGATTATCTCCTTGAGCCAAATAAGCTTTTGCCAAATAAGACTTAACTTTAGGATCTTTTTTCTGTGACAGCAAATTGGAATAAATGGATATTGCACTAGAATACATACCGCTTGCATGGCAGGCTAGGGCTTTGTTGTAAAGAACATCATAATCATTAGGTTTAGAAACCAATACTTCATCATAAAGTCTTATCGCATCGGGATAATCCTTATTTAGGTGATATGCTTTTGCCAATTCCCTTTTAATGTCATTGTTCTTAGGATCAACGGCCATTCCCATCCTAAATGAACTTATTCCTTCGGGGATATTCTTATTTTTTATGTGTAAAATCCCAAGATTATAATACGCTATTGCGTTTTTATTATTCTTTGCAATGTATTTGTTGTATTCTTGCACTGCCTCAAAATCTTTGCCCATATCGGCAAGCAAGTTTGCATAATCAAATCTTATCTCATCAAAGTCAGGCTTTATCGCTAGTGCTTTTTGAAACTGCTCTAACGCCAAGTCGTCTTTTTCTTGTGCAACGTAGACAAAAGCTAAATTCGCGTATGCTGCATAGTCATTAGGATTTCTTTGTATCGCCCTTTTCAGCATAAGTTCTGAATTTGTATAATCTTTTAGTTTATAAAGAGCCAAACCGTAGTTAGAAAATTCTTTGAATACAGTAGGATTAGCAGTGAATAGCTGATTGTATTCTTCTGATGCATTCTTCGGGTCGTTCATTTTCATATATAATGCTGCCAAATTTTCTCGAGCATCTACATGGTCAGGATAATGAGTTAAGAATGTCTGATAATACTTTAGGGATTCATCGTTATCACCAAGCAATAACTTAACATTCGCCAAATTCAAATAGTTGTATTTATAATCCGGAAAAATTTCCAACGCATGAGAATAAGCACTATACGCATTATTGTAATCGTGCTGCTGCTGAAGAATATTGCCAATACTTATATATATAAAAGCATCATTTGGCCTTAGTCTTACTGCTTTTTTGTAAGCTGCCAAAGCGTTTTGCCATTGTCCCAAATCGCTGTATATACCCGCAACTTTTGTATACAAAAGTGCATCTTCAGGAGAGATTTCTATTGCTTTTTTAAGCTCTATAACAGCTTCTTCATACTTGCTGGCATCTTCTAATTTACAAGCTGCTCGATAATACTGGTTTGCCTCAGGTGCCATTTGTGCGTTTGCACCTGAAGTTAACAAACTGAAAGATAAAAATGCCGCTACTAATAATTTATGCTTAATGACAATACCCTCCGTGTTTATTAAATTATCTTACTATTTTTGAAAAAAATCAATTATTTTTATCATCATCTTTAACAAGCTTATCATATACCTGAGAGTTCATTTCTCCGCCAATGAGGATTATCAGTGAAGTATAGTAGAGCCAAACCATAAGAATAGCAAATGCTCCAATCGTACCATACACTTTATTGTAAGTATTGAGATTGTTCAAATATAAAGAATAAACCCAAGAACCCAGCAACCAAAACAAGCAGAAAAAGAGGGTTCCAGGAAGAGCACTTTTTCTTTTTACTGCCTCATGACCTATAACACAAGGTAGGATGTAATAATTTATAAACGCCATCAAATAAAGAGCTAAGAAAGAAACCGGCCATCTTGCAATAAAAACGAAGTGTACTAATGAATTTGGCAAACTCGTATAATTAATTATGAATTCCAATATTACTTTGCCAAAAATGATAAGGTTTACACTTATGAACAGAACAAAAGCGTTTGCAAAAACCATAAGCACCGAAAGTAACCTTGTATACCAAAAGGGTCTTGTTTCTTCAAGCTGGTAAGCTCGATTTAATCCCTTCATTATCACAGCAACTGCATTTGATGCAAGAGCAACTGTTATTATCAAACCTATCAGAGCAACAAGTCCGCCTTTGTTAAAAATCATAGCTTCTTGAAGTGCACTTTTGATTAAATTCGCAACATCTGTAGGGGTAATAGCTGTTAAAAAATTCAAAATAGGATTCATAAGAGATTTTTTTCCAAGCCACGCAAAGAAAGACATTAAAAACAACATGAAAGGGAATAGCCCTAAAATAAACATATATGCCATTTCCGATGCCATTCCCGGAAAATCTTCTTTTATAATTTTATTAAATAACTCTTCTATATATTTTTTCATTTAATTTCTCTTGCAATATATTCTATAAGCTTGTTTGCAGCAACTTGCGGCGGTTTTTTTATAGTACAACCTGAAGCAAATATATGGCCACCACCATTAAAAACTGATGCTACTTTGCTGATATCTATTGTTTTACTTCTCATACTTACTTTTGTTTGCTGATTATCCATTTCCTTCAAGACGAAAGAAGCTTCAACTGTTTTTATTTGCCTTAGAGCTTCAGAAATTCCGTCTGTAAAATCATCTGTTGCATTGAATTGCTGCATAATTTCTTTTGTAATTATTGCATAAGCAACCTTGCCATCTAAATCGAATTTAGCGTTATTTATAACATGCACCTGAAACTGAACCATATTCTGAGG
>JAEZLC010000078.1 GCA_023435965.1 Cyanobacteria bacterium OH_CDB_58
ATTCAAGGTAGTAATGAATGGTATCGCTGAAGGGTTTACGACACCAGAATCAATAAGAAAAAAGAAAAGTCTGTTAGATGAAATTAAATATTACTCCACAGATGAACAAACGTATGAAATCGGCATAAAACCTACTGACATAATTGTGTACAATGGCAAGATTTTTGCTCTATGTTCTCAAAGTAATAATATAGTCATTTTTGACACGGCAAATCAAAAAATATTAAAAGATATAAAACTTCCCACATCAGGATTTGCAAGAAGAATAACTGTTGTGCCAAAATCAAATATAGCAATAGTAACAAATGTACTAGAGAACAGATATCTGGTTTTAGATTTAGAAAAAAATTCAATACTTCAGTCTGTATACATAAGTACACCGGTAAATTCGATTACAATAGTAGATAAGATATAATGAACGCGACGACAATAGAAACTTTAAAAGAACTTGAAAAAACATCAAAAGATTATTGGAATATAGCACCAGAGACAGCAAATTTCATAAATATGCTGATAAAAATTTCTAATTCAAAGAACATACTTGAAATAGGAACTTCAAACGGATATTCAGGTATATGGATTGCAAATGCGTTAAAAACTACCGGTGGACACCTCACTACAATAGAGTTTTGGGACAATAGACAATCTTTAGCTATTGAAAACTTTAAAAAATGTGATGTAAATCATTTGATAACTCCAAAATTGGGTTCTGCACTACAAATACTTGAAAACGAAATAAATGAAACTTTCGATTTTATCTTTATAGACGCAAACAAAGGTGAATACATAAAATATTTTGAATTGATTCATCCACTTTTAAGTGACGGCGGAATAATAGCAGCCGACAATGTACTTTCTCACGAAGAAAAAGTTAAGCCGTTTGTTGATACAATAAAAAATCACCCAGATTATCAAGTAGAAATACTTAACTTACCAGCAGGACTCCTTCTTGCACACAAAAATATAAAATAGATTTTAACCTTTAACATTGATTAAAATTTATTGTATAATTTTTTTATGGAAAATACTCAGATAGAATCAATAAGGGGCGAAAAAATTTCTTTAGAGAAAGTCGGAATAATCTACAATTCTGACAGTTTAAAGTCCTTAGACACTATTGAAGAAATTCAGAATACGCTTCAAAACTATAATTTAAAATCAAAGATATTTACAACTGATCATTTCGATCACTCAATAACTTTTGCAATAGTAGTTGGGGGAGATGGAACTCTTCTGAGAGCAGCCAGGTATTACAGTGAATTTAACGTTCCTGTTTTTGGGGTTAACCTTGGAAGGTTAGGATTTTTGTCCCAATCAAGCCCGGACGATATAGAATTTGCGATAGAAAAAATACTAGAAGGCCAGTTTAAAATAGAAGAGAGGCTTATGCTCAGTGCCCTAGGTGGCAAACTCACAGCACTCAACGACATAGTGATAAAAGGCGATAGTTTTTCTAGAACAGCAAGACTATATGTACACATAAACGATAAAATTGTTTGTGATTACTTGGCAGACGGTCTTATCATTTCAACTCCTACCGGATCAACCGCATACACCCTATCCGCCGGAGGCCCTATTCTTGTGCCAAGTTTAAGTGCGATGGTTATTGTACCTATCTGTCCTCATACAATGAGTGCAAGACCCCTTGTTGTGCCGGCATGCGAAAAAATAAAAGTAACAACTTGCCAAAGCAACCCTAAACTAAAAATATCAGCTGACGGTCAAAAAATACTAAACATTGGTCAAAATGAAAAAATCATAATTGAAGAAAATAAAAACAAAGCAAAACTTCTTCTTTTAAACGTTGAAAATAACATGTTTTATTCTGTATTAAGAGAGAAACTCCACTGGGGAACGTCTTGGAAGGGATAATATGATTCAATCATTAAATATTAAAAACTTCATTCTTATAGACGAATTATCACTTGATTTTGACAGGGGCTTTAATGTTTTTACCGGAGAGACCGGAGCAGGTAAAAGTATAATAATTAATGCTATAGACATTGCACTTGGATCAAAAGTAAATAAAGAATCAATCAAAACTGGTGAAGAAAAAGCAACTCTAGAACTCACTATCAAAATAAACGATGAGTTTGACAAAAAAATACTGGAAGAAAATGCGATAGAGGCACCTAATTCTGAACTTATTATCTCAAGAGAAATTTTGCCGACAACAACTCGTTCCAGAATCAATGGAGTCTTGGTAACACAAGATTTTATAAAAGAAATTAGAGAACAAATAATAGACATTCACACTCAGCACCAAAATTACAACTATATCCAGCCAAAAACCCACATAAAACTCCTCGACAATTTTGGCGATCAGAACCATAGAGCTCTGGCCTCGGCTTTTGAAAAACAATACGTCCATTATCTCCAATTGAATAAACAGTTAGGTGCTGCTCTAGCAAAAACAAATGCAACAGAGCAACAAATAGAATTTTTAAAGTTCCAGATTAACGAAATAGAGTCTGTAAACATAGAAGACTACGAAGAAGATATAAAACTGGAAAAAGAACTTGAAGTGCTTCTCAATTCAGAAAAACTAAAAGAATTATCTTTCGCTGCATACTGGAACTTGCAAGGAGATGACCTAAACATAGTAAGCTCGCTGGGCTCAGTAAAGGCAAATCTAACTAAACTTTCTCAAATGGATGAGAGCACCACAGAAATTGAAGAAGAACTTATAAACTGTCAGGAAATTCTTAAAGACCTATCTTCGAGACTAAGAAGTTACTCTGAGGCTCAAGAGCTCGATGAAGAAAAAATAGATTCAATACAACATAGAATGGATTGTTTGGACAAAATAAAACGCAAATACGGCAAGACTTTAGAAGAAGTAGACAATCAATACAACAAATTAAAAGAAGAATTAAACTCCATAGAAGTTTCGCAAGATGAAGCAATTAAACTGCAAGCAGAAATAAAAAACTCAGAAAAAGAACTGCTCGAAACGGCAACGAAGCTATCAATGCTAAGAAAAACATTATCAGAAAAACTGTCAGAATTAATAACCAATGAACTGGAAAAACTAGAGCTGCCAAAAGTCAGATTTTATGTAGAAGTAGCTTCGACAGAACTAAATGAAAATGGCGTTGACAAAGTAGAGTTTTTAATTTCAACAAACATATCAGAACCACTAAAACCTCTGGCCAGAGTCGCTTCAGGAGGTGAAATATCTAGAGTTATGCTTGCAATTAAGACAATTTTTGCCAAGGCTGACAAAACAAACACGGTTATTTTTGATGAAATAGACACAGGAATATCAGGTAAATCATCTCAGGCAGTGGCAGAAAGCATACACAATCTATCAAATCATCACCAAGTAATCGTTATTACTCACCAACCGATAATTGCAGCAAAAGCATCCACGCATTTTTACGTAACCAAAGATCAAGAAGAGCAGACCAAAGTAAAAGTGTACAACTTAAAAGGTGAAAATAAAATAAAAGCGATTGCACTTTTGGCGAGTGGCGAAATTAATGAAGATTCTATAAATTTTGCAAAAAAACTGGTTTCTACTCCATAACTTTTGCTATAATTGCATAAAGAAAAACCGTTAACTTTGAATAAAAAAGGATGCAGGGGAAATGATTAAAATTAATTTATTGAATGTTTCTAACCATAAAAAACAAGGATTTAGTGCTCGTTTATCTCAAGATGTAAAAGCACAAGTTAAAGAAGGACAATCCTTTTATAAGAACTTAGGAAACAAAAGTGCTGAAGATTTTTACAACTCACAGGTTGACGAAGTAAAAAAGCTCGCCCCTTCTATAATAGTGGAAACAAAAAACAAAGGCGGTTCCATGATAAACCCTTATGGAGAGGACTATATAATTCTTTCTAAAAAAGGAAAAACATTTGACTGCGAATCACTTAATGAAGCGGATCCTTTTGAAAAAAATCTAAAAAAAGACTCTATAAAAACCCTTGATGGAATTGTATCTTTAGTTGAAAATCTGAAGAAATTTTCGAAATAAAACTATCTGGTATAAACTCTAGACAACCTGACCTTTAATCTACAGATAAGTTCATAATTTATTGTGCCTAATATTTTTGCCCACTCATCAATGGAGATGGCTTCTTTTCCATCCTGCCCCAACAGAGTAATTATGTCTCCTTCTTGAGCATCAATTCCAGTGATATCAAACATCATCTGGTCCATTGTAATATTACCGATTTGAGCAATTTTTTTACCATTGAGTATTCCAAATATTTTATTTGATAAAAGTCTTGAAACACCATCTGCATAACCTATTGGAATTGTTGCTATTTTTATATTCTTGTCAGACACAAAAGTATGACAATAACTGACACCACAACCTTTTTCAGCTTCATGAACATTTGTTATCCGCCCTTTTAAAGACATAACAGGAGTCAGAGATGGAAGTTTCTTAACATTGCCGACTACATCTGGTACAAAACCATATATTCCGATACCTGCTCTTGCCAAATTGTAATCCAGATCATCAAATCCAATTATTGCAGAAGTATTTGCACAATGCACCAACAATCCCGAAGTATCAATCTGAGATATTACTTCATTCCAGTGATTTAATTGTTCTTTTGTTTTATCTTCATCTTCAGAACAGGCAAAATGCGTAAAAACACCGTCTAAATCTATAAAATCAGCCTCTTGCACCCTTTTAATCAGCTCAACCGCCTTATTATAACAAACTCCGATTCTATTCATACCAGTATCGACTTTTATGTGTACTTTTACTTTGTTTCCTGTTTTTTGATATGCAAGTTTAGCGGCTTCAATGTGTTCTTGGGAAAATAGAGATAAAGTTATATTATTCTCTGCAGCATAATCAAAAGCCCAAATTGGTGCAGCACCTAAAACCAAAATCGGAACATTGATTTGTGCCTCTCTAAGCTGCATACCTTCATCAATAGAAGCAACTCCCAACATATCAACCCCTGACGCCAATAACGTAGGAGTAATCATAACGCTACCGTGTCCATATGCATCAGCCTTTACGACGGCCATAAGTTTAGAACCTGGCTTGATAAACTTCTTGATTTCACATACATTTTTTTCTATGTAATCAAGGTTTATTTCTACCCAAGCATCACGTTTAGTATTCAGGTATGATAATCTGTTAAATTTCATACCTATATAATAGTTTAAAAAACTCTGCTGGTAAATAAAGTAATATTAGCCGACTAAGTCAATTACGTTTCCTAATTGATTTGCTATCTCTGCTGGTTTTTGACGAGAGTCTTCTATTCTTGCAATGACTCTTTCATTGTTGTCTTTCATAACTACTGCTTTATTAAGTGTTTCTATGCTGGTAATTTTTTGAGCATTAACATATTTATCGTTACCATTCTGATCTTTTACTTTCACAAAAGTACTTGGTTGAATTGAATCCATCATAATTTCTCCTTTGTTTACTGAGATAACAATTGTAAATTTCCAATTTTGCCTAATTATTAAGATATTTTAAATACCCAAAATTCAAAAG
>JAEZLC010000082.1 GCA_023435965.1 Cyanobacteria bacterium OH_CDB_58
GCTTTCATGCGTTACCAAGAGCGAGATTTATGAATTAACAGTGGGTAACATTTCACTAACTGATGTTGCTCAAATTTTGGAACAGCAGGCTCATATCAAAGTATTGCGTCCAGTTGACATAGAGAGCATATTGCGTTACACAGGCTACGACCTGCGACTGATAAGCCTCGCTGCACATTATCAGCAAGAAACCAATGATACGTTACAAGCACATACGATAGAAGATTTGCTTGAACGACGAATATCCTCCTTGCCAGAAGATCAAAGAGTAATATGCGAAACGCTTGAGCAAGTGTCTATAATAGATACTCTATTTTCTGAAAAGGAAGCCGCATACCTGCTAGAAAAAGAGCTGGTACATACTGAGGAGGTGTTAGTTCAAGCTACAAATATGCACTTTATCCGTAAATGTGAGGCATATGATTTCCCAAACCAAAAAATTCGGGAATATTTTGAGGATAAATTATGCAGCAAGAAGAAATATCTTCATTACAGGTTTGCGATATATTTAAAGGAGAACTATCCAGAGGATTATCTTGGGCGAGCCCATCATTTATTCTTGAGTGAAAATGCTTATAGTGATCAGAATATTTTGGAGGCCGTTTTTATGCTGGTCATTGAGTTGGCAAGGCGTAAATGCATGACAGGTGGTTATCCTGAAAAAGCAATAGAACTTAAGCTTTCTCAAATGATCAGCAAATTACCGTCTTCTATATTACGCTTGGTACAAGAAAATATCCAACTTTATCAAAAAGGATATCTACAGATGTCCAACTGTGAATACGTGCAGGCAATAGAGCAGTTTGAAGTAATTAACTTATTTTATACACCCCAAATTTTTTATATAGAAGTATTACGATTAAGACTAGTATGCTATATACAAGTAGCAGATGATTTAAAAATTATAAAGCGACATGCTGAGGAACTTTACATGCAGATAACAAGTAATAGTTTCGCGGAGGCAGAGCAATGGTGTCGCTCAGCTTTAGTGCTTATGGAAGTGTACGGTGATCGCCACATCAACAATGAAAAATTTGTAGAACTCCGAAACAGATTTGAAAACTATATTCGTAGGTATATGTTTTCGCCGACTTTTCAGTCTCTACATGCTGATTTTGCCTGTAAAGCTGCTTTATTTTATAATTCTGTGATTGCCGTAAAACTTACGGAAGAAAGCTGTGAGTATTATAAAGCTCATAACAATATTTCACACCAGTACTTTAGCCTTTGTAACAATGCAGCCAATAGGATAATTTGTGGCGAGTATAAGCTTGCAGATAAAAAACTTGAGGAATGTAGATTGATTATTAAGGAAAACAAAGGTTTCTCTTTCCCTAGCACTTACAAAATTGAAAATAACTTAATACTCTCAAAATTTCTACAAAGCGAGGGAACACCCTTTAAGTATGAATCCCGTAATAAAAAGAGCATAATAATGGCAGCAAAACAAGCAGCAGACCAATTCAGTGCACTGCTAGATAAACAAGGATATGAAGTGTCTCACGTAATTGAATGTAATCTAATCAGTATGCAGTTGCTATCTGATAATCAAGAGACTGCACATGATATTTTGCTCAAATTTGAAAAGGAATATCGATACTTAGATGATTTTTATAAATACTACTATCATAATGCTTGGTGTGCATATTATGTTTTGCAAAAAGAGTATCTTCAAGCATTACATCATTTAAACATTTTGGAACAACTTGATGTTATTTTATTATCTAGCTTTAACAAGATACTTCATAAAAGAAATCAAATAATCCAATTGCTTATTGAGGATAAATTCGAAGGGGATGCATTCGAATATAACTATGTATTTTTAAGAAAGGAAATCAAAATACAAGATCCCACAGCCTCTTTTTGGGGGAGAGGACTACTATTGTCAGATCTGCAATTTCTGACGCTATAATATCTATATTGTTCAACGCTCAAGCGCGGCATAGACAATTATGTTAAATATATCTTCATAGCAATAGCCTGCCTTTTGTATTGCAAAATTAAAAGAACTATGCTTTGTCACATAAGGTGTAGTGGAAATGTCAATAATGAAATACCTATGTGTTTCTTTGTTTATTCTGAAATCAATACGTCCGTATACAGCCAAATCTAAAAGAGTAAACACTTCTTTGGCAGTATTTCCTATTTTTATACAGGTTTCAACTGGTAGAACCTGTTCTAGTGGGTAAAAACCGTATTCATTTTCCATAGATTCAGTATATGACAGTATACCTGTTTGTTTGTTTTTTGCAAATAGAATACCCACAGGTGGTAACGATATTACTTTATTATTTATTTTGAATATAGGAACTTCGCATTCGAAACCATCAATATATTCTTGGAACATAATATTCTGTTGCTGAGGATGTGTCTTAAGCTCAGATACTGTATATAAATTATAATTTTCGACGCCTTGACTCGCAGACTCATATATCGGTTTTTGAATAACTCGAGTCATAGGAGATAGTCGATTTGCAAAATCATCATATACTTTACCACTTATTGGACAAGGATGCCCGTTTGCCAACAGCAACGAAGAGAATAGTAATTTATTTCTTGCCAAAGCGCAAGCCCCTGAACCCGAACTAGTATATGTAACTCCCAGCAAATCGCATAAAGCTGGCACCACTGTTTTTTTGTTTGGGCCTAGTCCGTTTCGACAAAGGTTAAATACCACCGACTTATTGTAATCATCACGATTAGATGTAATATCTTGAATAAAATCCAATTCATTAAAAAACACTAGTCGAATGAAAAAACCCGCATTTACAATTCCAGTATAAATTTCGTTAAATTCCTGAACCGTAAAATGTTCCGTAATCGAACAATTTAGTTGTTTTGGGTTATCATAACCTCTTGGTGTGAGAACATGTGCAACGAGCACTATATCAATATTATCTTTGTCAAAGTTGTTTGTGATGTCATGGATTGTAGTTTGCACACTTATACTCCTTTTAATAATAGATAATTGCATATTATCCTTTATTAATCCTCTCAGTTGATCCGAATATAAAAGACATCCATATATCCATTACATATAAAAGATGTCTTATTAAGAATGTTATTTTCCACCAAATCACTGAGAGAATTTTCATACTTGGATTTTATTACGAGGATGTTTCAAAGCCAGTATATCTCTTTGCTTACTTGAAGCAACGTGAGTATATATCTGAGTAGTAACAATTGAACTATGTCCTAAAAGCTTCTGTATATATCGTATATCAACATCCTCTTCCAATAGCAAAGTTGCAAATGAGTGCCGGAACATATGTGGTGTAATATGGTTTGATACTCCCGCGAGTCCAACATATTTATTGATCATCATCCTGACTGATTGCTCAGATAATCTTTGATTTAAGCGGTTTACAAAAAAATATCCAATGTCTTGTATTTTCTTTTCAAAAGCATTCCTGTAGTTTTTCAAAGCGGCTAATACTGCGGCATTTTCAATTTGAACAATCCTTTCTTTTGATCCCTTCCCGTATATTTTAATTGTCCCTTCGGTTATACCAACATCTTCTACAGTTAGTGAACAAAGCTCCGAAACTCTTATTCCTGTTGCAAATAATAATTCTAAAACTGCAACATCTCGAAGTGTTACATTATATTGATGTACTGTTACCTTTTTCATTTGATCAGATAGGCAATAAGATGTTTTTAATAAAAGTTGAATTACATTAATTGGTATCGTTTTAGGCAATATAAAAGGTTCCTGAAACTTCACTTTCATTTTGGTGAATGGATTTCCTTCTAATATTTCTTCATATTCTAAATAGCTGCAAAACGCTTTAATGCTGGCGATTTTTCGCTTAACACTTTTAGGTTTATATTTCTTGTGAAGTAAGGTAATATAGTATGACAACCCACTACGGTTCAACTCATACTCTTCCTCATTTGCCAATTTAACAAACTGCATTAAAT
>JAEZLC010000128.1 GCA_023435965.1 Cyanobacteria bacterium OH_CDB_58
AAAATTGTTATTGGCTTAAAGAAAACGATTGGCCGGAGGAAGATTATATTAACCAAATATATATAACTCATTTTGAGAAATGTAATGCAGATTGTTTCTACTGTTCGGGTTGTCAAGGACGAGAGAGAGACAACAAAACTAAGCCATATAGTATTCTTCCAATTTTAAAGGATATGAAAAAAAGAGGAATTATGCCAAAAGGCTCCGAAATACATATAGGAGGCGGAGAACCGACTTTATATCATGAGCTGGATTCTATTATAAAAGACTACGTATTATCAGGCTATGTAAATAGGATTTTAGTACCGACTTCAGCGATACTATTTTCAAAAAGATTGTATGAAGCTTTAAATAAAAATTTGGCACATTCAATCATATCTTTAGACTGTGGAAGCGAAGAAACATATTTTAAAATTAAGAGAGTTAATAAATTTAAACAGGTTATGCAAACGTTGGAAAAATATTCCAAAACCGAAACTTCAAGAACAAACTTGTTGCTTAAATACATAGTTATTCCCGATATAAATGACAATGAAACAGAGTTTGATTTATTCTTGCAAAAAATCAAAGAACTCGGCATAACCAGGATCGCACTGGATATCGAAGCTACGTATGCGAGAAAAATGAATTATAAAATTAATCCTAAATTCTTCGATTTTATTGTATGGGCAGAAGAATATTCTAAAAAATTAGGATTTGAGACCGAATTGTATATGTTTTATAAACACGCACTGACATTTAGAAATAAAGATGAGAGTCAAGTGCATTAGATTACCTTAATATTTATATTTTCTCTTTTTTAGTCTATGTAAGGGATTTTCGTTTTAACCTTAACGATTTATTGTATAATTAAAATGCAGAAAGAAATTAATCCTTCGAGAGGGGAATAAATGAAAGTAGTATTGGTTATTCCAAACTTTGACTCATACCTGGTAGCTCCGCAATTGGGTATACTTTATATTTCGTCGTATTTAAAAAAACACGGAGTTGAAGTAGTAATAATCGAAGGGTTAAGGGATAATCTCTCTGATAAACAGATTATGGATAAAGTTATCGCAGAAAACCCAGATGCTGTAGGGATACATTGCCTTACAGGTTTTTATAAGCAAGTTGTGAAGTTGAGCAATTTGGTGAAAGAACAAGGATATACTTGCATTGTTGGTGGTGCTCATCCTACATTTATGCCATATACGTCATTACTTGAGTCTAAGGCTGATTATGTGATCTGTGGAGAAGGAGAGGTCGCTTTCTTGAAACTTGCCCAGAATAACTTTGTCAACAACGATATAAAAGGCGTATACTCTTTAGCAGATCTCAAAGATGACGATTTGCTAGCAGATGGAACTCCTGTCAAAAAGGCGGAATATGTTGATAATCTCGATGAAATTCCGTTTCCGGATTGGGAACAGATCCCTCCTAGTTCTTATCCTCATTCTCCTCATGGACTCTTCGCAAAAGGTTATCCTATAGGAGTTATTATGGCCTCTAGAGGCTGCCCTTATCAGTGCACTTTTTGCTCCAGTAAAAATTTCTATGATAAAGTAAGGTTCCGCTCGCCGGAAAATGTTGTTGCAGAAATAAAATATCAAATAGAAGAGTTCGGGATAAAAGAACTTCAGTTTACAGACGATAACTTGACACTAAAAGAAGATTACATTATAAAAGTCTGCAATCTAATGATTGAAAATGATATAAAAATTCCTTGGTCCACTCCAAACGGAGTCAGAGCTGATAGGGTAAATAAAGATATAATTTTGCTTATGAAAAAGGCTGGATGCTATATGCTTGACTTTGGTATAGAATCAGCCAACCCTCAAATATTGAAAAATATCAAAAAAGGTGAAACAATTGAGCAAATTAAAAACTCAATCAACATTGCACATGAAGCAGGCATGATAACTATCGGGAATTTTATATTCGGTCTTCCGGGAGAAACAAAAGAGACCATAGAAGAAACCATCAATTTTGCGGTTAACAGTAAGCTTGATAGGGCAGGTTTTTTTGCTCTCAGGTTATTCCCTGGGTCTGATTTGTCAAATGAACTTAAAACCCAATTTAAACTTGATTATAGCCATTCATTCATCTCGGTTCCGGACTGGCTTACCGGCAATTTAACACAAAACGACCTAATAAGAGCAATCCAAAAAGCATATTGGAGATTCTATTTTAGACCAAAACGCTTGTTTAATGTATTAAGAGATATTCCATTGAGTCAGGTAAAATACATATTAAAATGTATGTCCAATTATCATTTATTTAAACTTTGGTAATAAGTTATTTGTTTTTACGATTTTTATAATGAAGTTCACAGCATAGTTGGCAAGCAGTGAAAGATTTTGCTTCTTTTAAGTTTTTTCTGAAACTTCTGTATCTTTCATTGTTGAACAAATCTAGTAACTTGTGTTCTTTTACGGAGCCGATATCATATGCCAGGCAAGGATAAACACGACCTTCAGGATTTACATATGTATTTGTAAAAGGATATAAGCAAGGCTTGTATAATTCAGACATTTGATCATTCGCTCTGGAAAATAATTCTTCAATTTCATTTATTGCATTTTTTGGGCTTATTTTAGGTGCCCATCTTAGTCTTGTGTTTGAGTGTTTAGACATTTTTAACATTTCCGAATAAACGTCCTTAAAC
>JAEZLC010000208.1 GCA_023435965.1 Cyanobacteria bacterium OH_CDB_58
CCTGCCCATGTTTTGCAAGTAATTCTTTATTGGCAGTCACGATATGTTTGCCGTTTTTCATAGCCGTTTTTATTAAATCAAAAGTAGGTTCTATCCCTCCGACGACCTCTACTACAATGTCTATATCGGGATGATTAACTACATCATAAGCATCATCAGTCAACAAAGACTCATCGAAGTCAGGAATATCTCTTTTTTTGGAAATATTTTTGACAGCAACTTTTTTTACACAAATTTGCTTAAATGCTTGCAGGGTTTTGATTACACCTGTTCCTACAGTACCTAAACCGATTATTCCGACATTGGTAATTTTCATAACTGCTCCTATGGTCAATCAATGCCTATATTAAACCATAAACTCAGGATTTTTCGTAGACTTGATTAATTACATACTATCGAATAATATAGAACTATCAGATAAAAATTCAGGGGGCGTTAGCGCAGTTGGTAGCGCACAACACTGGCAGTGTTGGGGTCAGGGGTTCGAATCCCCTACGCTCCAGTCTTGATGACAAGCGAGTCCATTAGCCAACAAATCAAACGGCTTCTTATAGTCATAGCTTAACTTTCCATCCTTTAAAGCTAAGTTCGAGAGTACTGATTTAACAATCTTTTTTTTATACTCGTCATCTTCCTCAAGATACGTTTCTACCAACGTTTCTGCAAGTTCGAGAGTGCTATACATTTCTTCCATACTTTTTATTTCTGCTTTATCAAAAGCATCAATTAAACTTTTGAATCTTTCGATCTGTTCTTTGATCCGATTATGTTGTTCCAACCAAAAATCGTCGTCAATTATTCCTTCTAACTTATCATTGTATATTTTATGCAAGAGATCTTTTTTCTTTTTTATTTCAGCTTGATACTGAGTGATTTTAACCTGACTGTGTTCTTGTTGCTTTTTATCAAGTGAAATAACAGCCTTTTTAATCCATTCTTTTTGAACAGGACTAATTTTTATTTTTTTTAACGCTTCAATTATTTGTTCTTCAATTTTGGCTTGTGATATATATTTGCGCTGAGTACATTTATCTTTTCCCTTACCCCACGTACAATGATAATATATGTACTTACCTTTTTTTATTTCGCTAACGATTGAACATCCACATTCAGCACAATTAATTAATCCTGAAAATAAAAATTCTTTTGACTTATATTCAGGTTTATTCATTCTTTTAAATGCTTTTTGAACTTTTTCGTACAAGGCATTATCAATAATAGGTTCATATTTACCACTATAAATAACCTTATCATATTTAAATATCCCTTTATATATAGGGTTTTTGAGTATTTTTTCCAATGGACCTTTTTGTATTTTATTTTTGTGCGGTTTATAAATATATCCCAACTCAAATAGTTTATTAACGACTGATTCTAATGACAAATCTCCTACTGAATATAATTCATAGGCTTTTTTTACAAACTCAGCTTCTGATTCATTTATTTCCATATCCCGACTATTATATAACCGTTTGTATCCATATGGAGGCTTATTTGGCCAGTAGCCTTGCTCTGCTTTTTCCACCAAACCCTTTTTGATTTCACTAGATAAATTTCTTGAAAAATAAGAAGAAAAAGCTGAATTAATGTTAAACATCAATAAGTCTTGAGGTGCGGAGTATTGATTTAATATCATATTATCTTTGACGAGATGAACATTCACTTTAATTATTGTTGCTAACTCAATAATAGTTGCTGAATCCGCTTCATTTCTCATAAGTCTGTCATTTTTCTCAACCAAAAGATGCCTAATTGCCTTATCTTTTTTCAACAATTTAAGCATTTCATTAAACTCTTCACGACCAATTTGTTTGGCAGATGCACTTTCCTGAAAAATTTTAACAACTTCAAAATCCTTTTTATCTGCATATGCCTTTAAAAATTTTTTTTGAGCAGGTATTGAAAAACCTTCTTTCTCCTGCTCTTTACTTGAAACTCTTGCGTATATTACAGCTTTTTCCTGCATTCTATCTTCACACCTTTAGGCTACTTTACCATATTGTACCTTATTCCAACATTTTTAGCTTAACTTTTAACCCATCAACATATTTTTTAAAAGCTGGATTTTTTTCAAAGGCTTTTATTGTTATTTTTATTCTTTCTTGTTCTGTGAATTCGACGTCAGAAGAAGAATTTAAAAAAGAAGTATTTTCTTTTTCTTTTAATATATTTTTATCCAAAGCTGCTTGGGGTATATTACCTAAGCTGCTTATGGTATCGCCTAAAGTTACTTTGGGTATGAGCCCAAGATACCCAAAGAAGCTTATTGTATATCTGTAATAAATTCGCTTGTTAACTTTGTCTTTTTTGATTATTTGTTTAAGCTCTAATTCTTTAACAGCTTGCCCGACAGATACTTCACTTAATCCAGTACATTCTGCTATTGTTTTTTGCGTAGGATACGAATAACCTTTCTTGTAATTCCAATAATCAGTTATACATCTTAAAACGAGCCTGCTTGAAAGCATAAGCTCGATTTGACTGAAAAATTTAGTTGTTGTGATTAACTTGTTTATCTCGAAACTGTTTGTATTAATCCTGATCTCTTCTTTTTTCATTAGAACAGCTTTAACTGTACCCTTTC
>JAEZLC010000063.1 GCA_023435965.1 Cyanobacteria bacterium OH_CDB_58
TAAATAAATGAAAAACTAACAACGATAACTGATGTGTCAGGTCCTGCCGCTTTCAAATTAAATATAAAAGCAAAAATCAGCAACTATTCAGCAATAATGAAAGATCCTAAAGAAGCCCTCAAGGATATGGAGACTCAGGGCTCATTAACCCTAAAGGATGCAAAAGGATATCTAAAAGGCTTCAACGTTCCCCTAACCAACGTAAAAGGGATTGTGGACTTCTCTCAGACAAGTGTAAAGTTAAACAATTTGACAGCAAAAATCGGAAATTCTCCGATAAAAGTGTACGGTCAAATAACAAACAATCTAATCACCAACACTCCAAACGTAAATGTCTTTGCTGAAAGTAAAAATGTATTACTGAAAGACAGTATAATGTTTTTATTGGAATCAGAACTGGCACAGGACTTTAAACAAATAAACCTGCCTATAAACAAAATTAGCGGGAAACACGATTTATTTTTAAATTACACAGCAGCGACAAAAGACTTTGATATAAGCGCTATAACAGTAAAAGCTACCTTTCAAAACCTGAAAACAGAAAAAGCTCCCGCTATCACATCTGGAAAAATATTACTTGATAACGGCACATTAAGAATAGAAAACCTTAACACAAAAGTTTATAACACTTCTGCAAAAATCTCAGGCAAAGTAACAAATTTAACAGCAAAGCAGCCGTCTTTTGATGTCTCCTTTAAAGCGAATAACTTAAGTTTAAGTGCATTAAATATCATTGATAAATATGACTTTATAACCCCTGCGATAAAAAATGCACTTGCTCAATACTCTGATTTTTCAGGAACTGCGGATTTAGCATTAAAATTGAATAACATGAACATTAACGGTGATATAAAACTTTCTGACTTAAAATTCATCCACAAATTGTCGAAAACACCAATTACAGTTAATGCTGCCAACTTGAAACTGCAATCAAGCAAACTTATTGCAGACTCTATTGACGCAAACATAGGAAGTGCACCTTTTTATGCAAATTTCATCGTTTCAAATATTCTGACCAAGCCTTCTATAAAAGGATTTTTAACTACAAAGCTAACTGATGAATTTGTTGAAAACTATATAAATACAAAAATGACTTACCCAATAAAAGTAAAGGGAGATATAGCTCTCAGTGCTGATTTCGCGGGAGACTTGAACCACCTTGACGTAGAACACAGGTTAAAATTCAATGAAGGCTCAGACTTATCATACCTTAGTGCAAATCTTGGCGATCAGAATGATACAAGGGAAATAATCGGAAACTTTTCAATAACTCCAAATTTTATAAACATAAAAAAGCTTGAATACATAAAATACATCACATCTCAGAATAACAAGCCCTACCCTGTAAATTTTGCAGTTATAAAAGGTAACTTATATAAGAAAAACAACAAATTCGAAGTAGATAGCATGCTGCTCAAAACCAATAACTATCTACCTACAAGGCTTCTAAATTTTGCGTTTAAAAAATCCGTACTAAAACAGGGAACATTTAACTGTACTTTATTTTACAAAGCTAATACAAAAACAAATATCCCAAAAGTGTTCGGCAACATTGATTTCAAGAACATTGACATTCCTTTATATGACACTGTCATAAAGGATATAAGCATTGAATCTACCAGAAATATTATTAATGTTGATATAAAGGGTATCAGTTTTGATTCTGATTTCACAATAAATTCAAAAATCGCTAACAATCTGGCTCTTCCAATAGACATTAAAGATATAAATATCATTTCAGAAAAACTAAACTATGACAAATTGTTAGACAATCTTACAAAAATGAGTCTTGAAACATATAAGAACAAGACTTCTCAAAATGTCCAACCGAATATAGATTTTAACACTATATTCATAGAGAAAGGCCATTTCCAGGCAAACGATATAAGTTTCAAATCATTGCCTGCAAAAAATTTAACGGCGGACTTTGTTTTCGATAAAAATTCAGTCTTAAAAGTGAACAATATATCCTTTGATGTTGCAGGTGGAACTCTTTCCGGAGATGCTGAATATGATGCAAACAGCAGAAATCTTGAAACTACTTTGCTGTCTAAAAACGTAGATGCCAACCTTATGTCTGATGCCTTATTCAATATGAAAGGACAGATATACGGAAAAATGGATGGGCAGCTTTATATCCACACCAAAGGATCTTCTCAGGAAGAAAGACTAAGAAATCTTTCAGGATTGGTATATTTCAGCATTAAAGACGGAAGAATGCCCAAGCTGGGATCTTTAGAATACCTATTGAGAGCGAGTAACATCCTTAAAAGTGGAGTGACAGGGCTAACTATCAATAGCATAATTGATATAATAAACCCTGTAAAAACAGGCCACTTCTCCACTATAAACGGAAGTTTTGCATTGGAAGAAGGTATTGCAAAAAATATTGAAATATACTCAAAAGGTGAAAACCTCAGTATCTACCTGAAAGGAAAATATGACTTGGTGAACTCTAATGCGGATATGAAAGTGTTAGGGAAATTATCCAACAAAATAACTACTATCCTGGGGCCTATCGGCAACACCTCAATAAATTCGATATTTAACCTTATACCAAGAATGGCTCTTTCTGATCCTGACAGAGCAAAATTCATGAAAGATATTTCAAAAGTTCCCGGACTTGACTTCACAAATGATGACTTCAGAGTTTTCCAGGCAAAAATAGACGGAAACATAAACGGTAACGCCTATGTATCATCTTTCAAATGGATAGAATAACCCTGAAAAAAAGCAAGATTGGAAAAGCACTTAAAACAAAGCCATGCTTTAATAAGAAAGCTAGAAGGGTTTGCGGTGACAAATAGATATATAGAAAAAATTCACAAGGTAATTGATTACATTAGCGAGAACACAAATAAACAGATTTCAGTAAAAGAATTGGCCGATCTCGCAGGATTTTCTCAATATCATTTTCACAGAATTTTTACAGCTTATACAGGTGAACCATTAAGCTCATTTGTAAAACGCGTGAGGCTAGAAAAATCCGCAAGCTGTCTTATTTATGCTGATACAAATATTACAGAAGTCGCGCTGACATACGGTTACGATACGCCTTCCGCCTACACAAAAGCATTCAAACAACTCTTTGGGGTAAATCCTTCTAAGTATAAGACAATCAAGAGCAATATTATTGCAGTAGAAAAAGAAAGTGAAGAACACAATCAAAGAAGGAGAATTATTATGGAAAACTTCATTGGAATAAAAGATTTGGGAAATTTGAAAGTAATCTCCGTGAGAAAAACAGGCAAATACTCAGATTCAGCTAATGAAGCCTGGAATTCGTTATGTAAATTCGCATATTCAAAATCCGTAGGTCAATCAGATAAAATTATTACTCCAGAGAGCAAATTTATCGGAATAGGCTACGATAACCCATGCGTTACTGCTGAAGAAAACCTCAGATACGAAGCCTGCATTACTGTCGATAAAGATATTCAAACAGAGGGGGAAGTATTCAAAAATGAAATCCCTGGAGGCAAATATGCCGTATTTTTGCATAAAGGTCCATACGACTCTCTAATGCAAACATATAACGCGATTTTCACTGAATGGCTACCAAATAATCCTTACAAATTAAGAGACTTACCTTGCTTTGAAATGTATTTAAACAGGAATCCAAAAATGACGAAACCGGAAAATTTAAGAACAGAAATCTACATACCATTAGAATAAAAAAAGAGAGAGAATATCTCTCTTTTTTATGGAACAAATGCTTTTTCTGTTTCCTCAAGTAATAATGTTTCAAAGTCACTCAAAGGCATAGGTCTTGCGAAATAGTATCCCTGAGCTATATCACAGCCTATTTTCTTCAAGAAGGTCACGTGGTCAAATGTTTCTACACCTTCTGAAACCGTTTTTATGTGAAGTCCTTTTGCCATAGTTATAACACTGGTAACAACTTTTTGAGAACGCTCAAAGTCCTTGCTGAAGTTAAAAAATTCTCTATCCAGTTTTAAAACATCTACCTCAAGATCTTTTAATAGATTTAAGGAAGAATAACCGCTGCCAAAATCATCGATAGAAACAGGGAACCCGTACATTCTTAAATTTTGAATGATTCCTATTAAATTATCAATATTCTCAAATACTGCACTTTCAGTGATTTCAATCTCGATAAAACCTACCGGTATTTTGTACTTAGAAGCAATTTTATACAAAATTTCTGCCAATTGCTCGTTATGGAAGTTCACTCTCGAAATATTAACAGAAACGGTCACCAAAGGTCGACCTGACTCAATCCATTCCTTTATCTTTTGACATACAGTTTCAAATATATACAAATCAAGTTTTGCAATGAAACCGTTTTTTTCAAAAAGAGGAATAAACTCGTTCGGAGGAATCAAACCTTTCTCTGGATGAACCCAACGAACTAAAGCTTCTGCACCTACAATTTTTGAATTTGACAGCGAGTATTTCGGTTGCAAATAAACTGAAAACTGTTTTTTTGTAAGAGCTTTGTTCATCTCTCTTTCAAGTTCATTATGCCAAACTATTTTATTTCTCATTTCATCATCATAAAAAGCATACGAGCTGCTTATACTCTCCTTTATGAGATTTTTAGCGAAGCTGGCTTTGTTATGCATTATATCAAAGTCCGTTGCATAATCAGGAATCCTGTAAACGCCACATGAGAACGTAAGTTTGTATGGAGTCTGAGGGTTCATCGAATAATTTGCAAGCTTTTTTCTAAAACGGATTAGTCGTTTAACAATATCATCGTCTTTATCATATCTGAGGAGAACCGCAAAATTGTCATTCGCAACTCTGGCGAACAGTTCATCTTCTCTTAGTGACTTCTTGAGCTTTTTTGCTATAAATTTTAGAGTCTGGTTACCGTGTTCCCAGCCGAATATATCGTTGATAAGCTTAAATTTATCTACATCAAAAACTAAAAATGCATATTTTTTATTTGTGTTTGCAATTAATGCTGACGCTTTTTTCTTGAAATATATCCAGGAATTCCCACCAGTAACGTCATCAACAAATACAATGCTCTCTAATGTTTTGCTGTAATTGTTCTGCAATCTGGAAATCAAAATAAACAGAAGGACAAAAAGTAAAATTATAAAGAAACTTGTGTATACAACCATTTGCAATATTTTATCAAAATTCTTCGTAACTATATCTCTCGGAGTGATAGAAATAAAATACCAGTCGTTATATTTTATAGGAGAATAATTCAAGTAATATTCTGCATCAGAATCTTCTAACAACAATATATTACCTTTCTTACTTTCAAAATCACTCTTGACCTTCTCAAAATCAGAGTTATCTAAGAAATGCGGTTGCTTGAAAATATTATTAAAATCGATTTTGTTCTCTTGATTAGGTGAAACAACTATATCACCGTTTGATTTTGCAACATACGAAAACCCTGCTCCGCCAAAGGTTGGGATTGTAAGAATATCTCTAAATACGCTGTTGTCTGTGGCAGCAAAAAGAACCGCAATTACTTTAGAGTTCTTGTATACAGGAATGGCATAAACGTTAATTTTCTTTCCATCTACTCTGTCAATTATGGTATCACTGATAGTTGCTTTGCCTTTTAAAGCTTCCTTAAAATATTTTCTATCTCCTAATTCAACTTTGTGCCAATCGTTAGTAATTGCCTTTCCATCTCGGAATATTATACCCATTCTTTTGAAAGAATTTCTTTTGACTTCACTGTTTAAAATATTTACTATATTGACCAAATTAAGTTTATTTGACTCTTCAATAACAGAAGATACCGACTTCAAGACCCCGAAATCCTTGTCAATTCTATCTTGAATAGTTTGTGCCGATTGTTTTGACATTTCAGTCAAATATAGTCTTGTTGAAGCATTAATGGAGTTTCTGATGTTTTTAAAATAAAAATATGAAAAAGCCAGCATCAGAATTATAAATACAACTGTTAAAGTAATTGTAATTATTGACTTTAAGGTTATTTTTAAATTTTGAAATTTAAACATTTCCAGCCATCATCTTAACTATCAGACACACATTCATTCCAGACTTAAAATCTTTTTAACATTCTACTTTTTTTCAGTCCTATTTGCAAGCAAATCTCCTCTATTAAATACATATATTTATAACAAGCATTCATGTTTCAAATATAACAATAAAAAACATGTTACGAAAATTTACTCTTGCTTTAAAATCAAATTTACAGGTTTTTCAGAGTCTCTAAAGGAATATCCATCCAGCTCCCTCTATTGTTAACGAAATTCAAGCTATCATCCAATAGAGCATCCCCTGCATATGTATTATTAGGGAAGTTTATTTCTTTGTCGCAGATCACTTCGAAGTTATACAAATTTTTGAGCCCTTCCGAAGAAGGAAGATCAACATCTTTTATTCTTTTCTCTATTTTCTGCATAATCAACTCGGGCAAATCTTTTGCTCCATAGAGTTCCTGATTGTTTATGACGTGTTTATTTACCCCGTGAGCGAACGGCCCTACCAATATAATTTTATTCAGGCAATCATTGATTTTATTTACTGCTATCAATGAAACCGAATCAGCATAATTATTTACCGCTTCGATTCTTGATGCTTTCATCTTTTCTACAAACTTGGGATTGGATTCATCTAATTCGATAACCGTGCTTTCAGCATCTTTATCCTTGACTCTAAATCTGGGGTCTTGCAGAAGCTCGGCAATCAATTCGGTATTCGAATTATTTATATGAATTTCATTATCCGTAACGAGTCTTGCATCACCGGCTTTCAAAACGACAGGCAGCATCTCTTGCATTCCGATTGTATCCATGAATCTTCCGATATGGCTCTTTACACTTACTCCCATTCTTCCGAGCTTTTCCATTTTATGATTTATAAAATCATGAGTGAGGTAACTGCTACTTTCTGAAGTCTCGACCTCGACCATCGCGTGTTTGACTTTGATATCAACACTGCCGAAGCCGCCCCCGGTCATAATCCCCATTATATAGTCGCCTTCATTAAGCATATCTTTTTTAGCGAGAATTTTTGCGATCCCAAGACCGGCTCCACCCAAGTCCTTGGTTACCACGAATTTAAATTTATCGTTATTAATTTCCATACCTGTCTTATCTGGGGAACTGGTCAAGTCTTCTTTGTACTGAGTAAAATCAACATTCTTCAAGCTATCGCCCTGTTTATCCTTTAAATTTGGAATAAAAGCAATTTTATCTCCGAGTACGGTACCTGGAACAAAAATACCGACTCCTGAAAGCTTCTCTTCTCCCTTTTTAAAGTCTTCACCGCTACATATTACTTGAACTTTATCATAAGTATCTTTAATTATTGCAGAGAGTTTGTTAACAAAGTCCTCTGGGGAAGTAAATCCACTTGAGGTATCATTTACGTACAAACCTGATTTTGTGTAGATATCCTGTCCGTCATCTGTTTTTGCCGAAACCTTAAGCGAGCCTCTAGGATTACTCGCACCTATGTCTAGAACAATTTTGTGCTTAAAAGAAGGATTTAAAGTGTTATTTTTACAATTATTATTAATTGCGGATATTTTCATGTGATTTCTCTCCTCATGTTTCGGCTTTTGTATATTAAAGCTTATGTTTCAGGTTTACGCTAGGGTTTTTATATACCTTCATAACATTTTTTTACAAAGGTAGTAGTACTAATTCAGCTCATTGCCTCTGTGATTTTCCCAGTTATATATAGATGAGGGGTCTTTTGTAGGGTCAATATACTTGGCATAATTATCGAACTTCATATATTTGGTTCTAAATATTACATAAAGCTTATTCATACCTGATCTA
>JAEZLC010000079.1 GCA_023435965.1 Cyanobacteria bacterium OH_CDB_58
GGGTTTTTATCCAGATATTTTTGATGGTACTCTTCTGCTTTATAAAAGTTTTCAAGTTTTTTTACTTCGGTAACGATTATTTTATTGTATCTTTTTTGTTCTTTTTCTAGTTGTTTTTTTATAACAGAGAGGTCTTTCTCGTTTGTGTAATAAATACCGCTTCTGTATTGCACCCCGATGTCAGGCCCTTGTCTGTTAAAGGTTGTCGGATCTATGATGTCAAAATAATTTGTCAGGATTTCTTCAAGAGAAATAATTTCTTCATCATATTCGACAAGGACAGTTTCAGCAAACCCAGTATTCCCTTTGCAAACCTCATCATATGTGGGGTTTTCGGTTTTCCCGTTTGCATAACCTGATGTAGTGGATATTATGCCAGGTAATCTTGAAAAATAGGCTTCTATTCCCCAGAAACAACCCCCCGCGAGATATATTTTTTCTGTATTTTTCTGTGATGTATTATTGTCCAAGTCTAGGTATTGCATAGAAAAGTAACTCCCGATAATTACCGCAATTAATAATAACATGATTTTGATAATGAGGGCTTTCACGTTGAATCCTTTTGATTAATCTAAAATAAGCACAAAATTTCCGCATTCATCTTATGATCAGTTGTAATTTATGTTTGTTAATAATAAAAAAATTTGATAAAATAAAGCCTGATAGCAGGAGGTTCATATGAATAATTTCGATTTTTATTGCCCAACCAGAATAGTTTTTGGTAAAGGTTCTATATCAAGAATATCCGATTTGGTATCTAAAGATAAAAAAGTACTTGTTATATATGGCGGTGGTTCTATCAAACAAAATGGAGTCTATGACCAAGTTTTAGCTTCATTGAGTGGCTATAATTATCTTGAATTTTCCGGAATTGAACCAAATCCCAAATACGAAACCTGTCTTAAAGCGGTAGAAGTAATAAAAGAGAATAATGTCGACTTTCTTCTTGCTGTCGGAGGCGGATCTGTTTTAGACGCCACTAAGTTTATTGCAGCAGCCTCAAAATATGAAGGCGAAGATCCATGGGATATCCTTGCGAAAGCTTTGCCTGTTAAAGACGCATTGCCACTTGCAAGCGTTATTACCTTGCCTGCAACCGGATCGGAAATGAACGGAAATTCTGTAATATCAAGAGAAAGCACTAATGAAAAATTAGCATTCGCGAGTGAAAAAGTATATCCTCAGTTTTCTGTAATTGACCCTGAAACAACTTATAGCCTACCGTTGAAACAGACAATAAACGGAATTGTGGATACATACGTCCATGTGATGGAGCAGTATGCCACATTTGATGTCAACACTCCCTTGCAAGATTCTTGGGCATTAGGGCTTATTAAAACATTAGTGCAAGAATCTCCTAAGGTTATTCAAAATCCAAATGATTATGAAGCAAGAGCAAACATCTTCTGGTGTGCAACTTGCGGTTTAAATTACTGGCTTGCACTTGGCTGTGTTCAAGATTGGTCTACTCATATGATCGGGCATGAGCTCACTGCTTTTTATGGTTTAGACCATGGGCAAACTTTAGCTATTGTACTGCCAAAGTTATGGGAAAACCAAAAGGCATCAAAGGTCAAAAAGCTCGCCAAACTGGCACGAGAAGTATATGGTTGTAAAGAGGAAGACGAAGTTAAGGCTGCTGATATCGCGATTTTAAGAACGGAAGAATTTTTTAATTCTATAGGACAAAAAACAAGATTATCAGACTACGGAATAAGTGCAGAAGAAGCTGCAGAAAAGGTTAAACAAAGATTTAAAGATAGAGGCTTTGTCCTTGGAGAAACAGGTTCTATAGACTATAATGTTGCATATGAAATAGTCAAATCTTGTTAGAGAACATATATGTATCAAAAAAACGAAAAAAATAAGAAAAAATTAAACATAGACACAAAAAAGATGGGAATTGATATAGACAAAAACGAATATCGAGAAATCGTATTGTCTAATTCTAATCTTCCTGAAACTTCTTTTAAAAAAAGAGATTCCATTGGTTTGTAATGAGCTCTTACAAGAAGAGTTCTATGCCTTCAGCATCCTTGTAAGTGTTGCATAATATAGAACTTATGTCGGTGAGGGTCCAAAAACCCAATCCGCCAAAGGTAAGCAGTTGGAGAATTCCTGTCCCGATATGCCCTGTGTAGAATCTGTGTGCACCACAGCTCCCAAATGCAATGCATAGAGCCAGAGTCATAAGCCAATTTTTAGGATAGTAGAAGGTTTTTAATTTTTTAACCTTTTTGCCGCAGCCTGCACAGACGATTGTATCGTGAGATAGCTCTTTGCCGCATCTGGAGCACAGCATAGCGTTTCTGTTCATACAAACAAAATCCTTTTTATTAAATTTACTAAGCTAATGTATTTTTGAGAACACTTTTTATCGTGAAAAACTTCACATGTACTAAAACACTTTTTTTATAAAATTTGTTAGTTGAAGTGAACAAATTTAGAAAAAACTTTGTATAACTAAACAAAGAGAGCAATTATTTTATAAACAATCGCTAGTCTTGTTGAGTTTACACTTAAAATGATAATTACTTGCAATATTGGATATTTTAAAAAATATTAAGTTTTTTTGAGGGATTGTAATTTTTGATAAAAAATTGAAAAAATAAACTAATATTCTTAGATAGCCGACTTGGTCTTTTTTTAATTTATAGTTATTTGTAAACTGACTAATACCCAATAATAGTTTGTTTTTTAGGACACTTGTATGGCAACGGATGAAAATAAACCTAAATATGAATTATCTAAACTGATAGATATTGCACTCTTGCAGGATCTTCAAGATAGTTTTGCCAAAATAATCAATGTAGCAAGCCTTACAGTTGATAGAAATGGTCCTATTACGACTCCAAGCAATTTTACGGAGTTTTGTATCGGTTATACAAGATCTACCGACGAAGGTTTTAGACGTTGTAATGAATGTGATCTTAAATGGGGAAAAGTAGCGTCTGAAAAAGGAGAGCCGGTTATTTATACCTGCCATGCCGGACTTACTGATTTTGCTGTTCCCATAGTCGTTGAAGGAGAGCAGTTAGGAACCATATTGGGTGGGCAAATATTGACACAAGAGCCGGACGAGGAGCATTTTAGAAAACTAGCAAGAGAGATAGGTGTTGATGAAGAACAATACCTGCAAGCAGTTAATAAACTTGAGAGAATGCCTATCGAAAAAGTTCAAGCGGCAGCACACTTATTGTCGGTTGTAGCTAACGCTATTTCACAGATAGCACATAAAAATCTGCAGTTGAGAGAAAAAAGTAAAAGAGCTAATCTGCTTAGCAAGGTTGCACAAAAAATCAGAAGTTCATTGGATTTGGATGAGGTTTTTGAGCTTGTGTGTTCTGAACTTGCTAGTGTTTTTAATGTACAAAGAACTTTTATTGTTCAATTCACCCATAAGGGGGATAAGAAAGAATTTTCTGTTAAAAAGGA
>JAEZLC010000088.1 GCA_023435965.1 Cyanobacteria bacterium OH_CDB_58
GGGGAATACTCTGAGCTTAATATACAAAGTATCAAATTCCACAAAACATTTGCATTGATTAAATTTGCAGAAATTCACTCTATCAATGATACAGAAATGTACAAAGGTTTAAATCTATATATATCTAAGAATATAGTCCAAAAATTCCTTGAAGATGATGAATATTTGGTTAGCGACCTAGACGGCCTTGAGGCTTTTGATACCAGTGACAATTACCTGGGAAAAATTTGTGCAGTTGGTGAAAATAGTGCAACAAATATCATAAGCATTATGGATAAAAATGAAAAAATTCATATGATTCCTTTTGTAAAAGAATTGGTGCCGCAAGTAGACATAAAAAACAAAAGAGTAACAATAAACAATATCGAAGGCTTAATAAATTGAAGTTTAATGTACTAACTTTATTCCCAGAATTAATCCTAGAAGCTTGCAATCACAGTATTTTAAAAAGAGCAAAAGAAAAAAATCTTATTGAGGTTTTAACAACTAATCCAAGAGATTTTTCGGCAAGCAAACATAAAAAAGTCGACGACACCCCATACGGTGGTGGTGCAGGCATGGTCTTGAGCTGCCAGCCATATTTAGACGCTTTAGAGAGCATAGAAAAATCTAACGATTTTGAGAAAATTATATTAACACCTCAAGGAGAGGTTTATAACCAAAAAATCGCAAAAGAGTTATCCTCCAAAGAACAAATAATTATCATTTGTGGACACTATGAAGGTTTCGATGAAAGGTTAAGAACTTTATCCGGGGCTAGAGAAATTTCTCTCGGTGATTTTGTACTTACAGGAGGAGAATATCCTGCTTTGTGCATCATCGACAGCATTACCAGACTCCTAGATGGAGCTTTGGGCGATAACGACTCGGCAGAATATGACAGCCATTCTGATGGCCTGTTGGAATACCCGCATTATACAAAACCAAGAGAGTACAAGGGACTCAAAGTTCCTGAAGTGCTATTATCAGGTAATCATGCCGACATAGAGAAATGGAGAAGGTGCCAACAAATACTTAGAACAAAGAAAAAACGACCAGATTTGTATAAAAAATTTATCAACCAAAATCTGAGCAAAAATGATATAAAAATACTTAAAGAACTAGAACCAGATTTGGAAAATTAATTTGTTTGTATATATAATTTTAAGTGCTAAAATCTTATTTGGATAAAAATTTAGCAGGTATTATGAAAGCAGCTACGATATCAAAAGACAAACTTGTCATTTCTAAAGTTAAAAGACCCACTTTAACCGAAAAAGGTGCAATTATAAAAGTCCATGGATGTGGTCTATGCGGTTCTGACATTGTAAAACTTAAAACAGGCATATCAAAAGATGGCGATGTATTAGGACATGAAGTTGTCGGAGAAATTGTTGAAATAGATTCTTCTACAACCTTTCAAGTGGGAGATAGAATCGTCCTAGGTCACCATGTCCCTTGCTTTGACTGTGTATATTGCTGGGGCGGCAACTATTCAATGTGCAGAAGTTTTAAAAACACTAATATTTTCCCGGGAGGATTTGCGGAATATATATTTGCATCTGAGCTTCACTTGCAAAATACTGCTTTTATTCCGAACCCTGAACTTAGTGACGACGAGGCCGCATTTTTAGAACCATTAGCATGTTGCATCAGAGCAATAAAGAGATCAGAAATCCCGCACTCATCAAGAGTTCTGATTGTTGGATTAGGCTCAATAGGTTTATTAATGGGACAAGCAGCTCAAGCCATGGGATACAAAGCCATAGGTTGCGATATTATACCTGAAAGAGTTGATTTAGCAAAAAGACTGGGATTTGAAGAAGCTATGGTTTCAACAGATCAGAATACGATAATTTCTAAAGTTAAAGAATTTACATCTGATTACGGTGCAGATGCTGTTTTCATGACCTCAGGCTCAGATAGAACTCTCGATCTGGCACTAAAATCTATTAGAGATGGTGGAACAATTATAGTTTTCTCAAGCATAAAAACTGATTTAGGGTACTCTAACAACGATATATACTATAGAGAACTTAAGGTCTTAGGAAGCTATTCACCGGCACCTGTTGACTTGGAGGATTCATTGGAGTTTCTACAATCAAGAAAAGTAATTGTCGAAAATCTTTCGACGCATTACACTATTGAACACATAAATGAAGCCATTCAAGACACTATAACAAACAAAATTATAAAGGCATATATAACTCTATGAAAATGAAAGCAATACAATATTATGCACCTCAAGATATAAGATATGAAGAGGTTAGCGTTAAAGATCCTGGACCTAACGAGGTTTTGGTTAAAGTTAAAGCAGCACTCACATGCGGAACAGACTTAAAAACCTACAGAAGAGGTCATCCTGTATTGATAAAGAAAATACCTTCCGGATTTGGGCATGAATTTTCAGGAATCATAGAAAAACTTGGAAAAAACGTTCAAGATTTCCAGGTTGGAGATAGAGTGGTAGCAGCGAATTCTGCTCCTTGCTATAAATGTTTCTTCTGTAAAAAAGAAGAATACAATTTATGCGAAAATTTAAACTTTTTAAACGGTGCTTATGCTGAATACATAACGATTCCAGAACAAATTGTAAAACACAACTTGTTAAAGCTGCCTGATGATTTGAGCTTTGAAAAAGCAGCATTTGCCGAACCGCTCGCAAATGTCGTGCATGGGGTGGAAAGAACAGGGATAAAAGCAGGTCAAACTGTAGGTGTAGTGGGAATAGGTCCTATCGGGCTAATGTTCGTAAAACTCGCAAAACTAAAAGGAGCTAAAGTTATTGCAGCGGGGAGAAATCCTTTAAAACTCAAACTAGCAAAAGAGTTTGGAGGAGCTGATGAAGTTATTGATTTAAACAAATACCCAAACCCTGAAAAAATATTTCTTTCATTTACAGAGCAGAATAAAGGACTGGACGTAGCTGTAGAGTGCGTCGGAATCCCGGAAATTTGGGAAAGAATGTTTACATTTGTCAGAAGAGGCGGAACTGTTCATTTATTCGGTGGCTGTAAATCTGGTACTTCAATAAATATAGACACTAGACGTCTTCATTATGATGAAATAAAAATAATCAGTATTTTCCACCATACTCCAAAATACTTTAGGGAGGCTCTTAATTTAATTGCTGAAAATAAAGTTGATGTAGAAAAACTAATTACTGCCAACATGCCTCTTGAATTAACAAAAAAAGCTTTAGAGCTACACTCAAGCGGTGATGCCATAAAAGTTCTTCTAAAACCATAAACATAACATTAAGTTTTGTTAATGCTTTTTTGCTCCTGATATTTTCACTTACAACTAAGCTTTTCAGAAATTTAAATCTTCTATGGATATTATTATTTATTTTTTTTGTTAGAATTTATTCATAAACTAGCAATTTTTATTTTGACAGTTTTTGAAATGAATGTAGTAAGCTAATGGAAAGTAAGAGCATGAAAATTAGTTTAAACAACACAACAAGGCTCCATCCAAAGTCCTTTACAGGGCTTGGGGAAAACGGACCAGGAAGTCAACCGCTGACTCAACCAACAAACCTGCCACTGAAAAACACGAATGAATATAATATAACTGCGACCGCGAGAGAAAAATCTCGCGGTCGTACGAGTTTTAAAGGTGGTAGTGTAGAATCGACAATTATTACTGGACTTCCAAAATGGATAGATAAAGCTGGAGCAAAAATTGCCTCTTCTAAAGGATGGCAGGACTTCTTTCAGGCTATTACTAACAACATATTGATGGCAGAAGCCACTTTTGCACTATTTTTAACTTGTGCAGCAAGACCGGCAACAATCATGGCAACACCGACTAAAGATCCGGAAAATAAACAAAAAAACAAATATGCAGCGGTTAAATCAGCAGCATCCGGAATTGTTGGTTTTGTAACTACATTTATTGTAGTTCAGCCGTTTAAAAAAGCAGCAAAAAAAGCTATAGAAATACTTAAAAGCAATGATGAAATGTTTTCATCGTCTCAAATATCACCGCTTTCACATTTCATTATAGATTCAAAATTCAAAGATAAAGAACCTGTTCTAAAATACACGGTATCAGAATTTATTGATGGAGTGAAGAAAGTAGAAGAAAAAGTTCTACCAGAAAAGCTCATTAAAAAAGCTAAGGAACTAGTAAGTGATGATGACTTAGAAAAAATGATCAAGTCAATAAAAAAAGAATTCGGCGAAGCAATCGAAAACGACAAACTAAAAACTGAATTATATTCAAAAACTAAAACAGTTTTAAAATCATACGAAAAAACATACGGGAACTTTATGAACAAAGTTAACGGACCTCTATTCTGGCCATTTAAAGCAGCAGTAACTGTCGCTCTTGTTCCGGTCATTCTGTCTAAATTAGGGCTTAAGAAAAGTTCTAAACCAGCAGAACAGAAACAGACGGTAACTCAACCTTCTCAAATAATGTATCAAGCAGCGATGCTTTCACCAGAAAAACCAAAAGCTGTATTCCAAAATTTTGCAGGAGTAACAAACAATGAAAATAAATAATTTAAATTATAGCTACACAAATCTGAATAATAAAAAAACAAGCCTTCCTGCAAAAGCAAATAACGTATCTTTCGGCGGGGCATACGGAAAAGCGATTGACAAGATAGCAGATCCTTTGAGCAAATGGATGGTGAGTATATCAGATTCGAAACCAGTCAAATCTATGATTAAGACTTTTTCTCAAAGTAAACAAGGCTATACCCACATGATGACTATCGAAAGTATAGTAATCGGCGGATTCTATATGCAAAATACGGCAAGAAACAAAAAAATTGAAAAAGATCAAAAACTCCCATTAATGATTAACGACGGATTAGTAACAGCAATTGCAGCGGTTCTAAACTACACATTAGACGGAAAAATTGCAAATAAAATCAAACAACTACAAGATTCTGTAAAAATACACAGTATGAATAATGCTACAAAAGAAATGTTGGATGAAGCATCAAAAATTCTAGACTCTAAACAACTAACAAAAGTCTGCCTAGAACTCAATCCATTCCACCTTGCTAACGGAAAAGATGCAGTAGAAGAAGCACTAACAAAAGTTCTTGATAAAGACACTCTTAAAAAAGTTATGCAAACAATAACTCCTGAAAAAATCACAACTGCAACTTCTAAAACAATAAAAGCAAAAACAATGGCTGATGTTCTTACTGGTATTGACTTATTAAAAGGACTAGCGATATTCTCTATTATCTACAGATATCTATCACCGGTAATAATAACGCCTATTGCAAATAAAATCAGTGGAAAAATTCAACATTCTGCAAAAGACAAAAAAGCAGCTGCTATCGAACAAAAACCAGCAGAAACCGTAGTAAAAAAATAAACTAATATAGCAAACAACAAATAAACGAGAATAATAGACTACTAAATGTAGTCTATTATTTCTAATTGGTATTCGAATAATATTTCTTCTTTAGATACAACTTTGATATTTGGAATAAATTTTGAAATTAGCAGATACATAAGTTGTCTAATATTCATTGGTGCTATCAGAATTACATCCTTTGTTTCATTATTGTGCTTTTTTAAAGAAGCTTCTATTTTAGAGGCGATTTTTTCAATTACTTTTGCATTTACTTTTAAAACTTCATCTGTAGAATCTGGCTCTATTAATGAATTAAGGGTTTTATCAGAAAGTTCAAATGCACTTATAACAGCCTGTTTGTTAGCTAGTGATTTGCTGATTTGTCTGGACATTGCGATTCTGACACGCCCTAAAAGATCTTCTTTAGATGCGTCATCAGCAAAGTCGTTAATCTTCTCAAAGATGTAGAAAATATCTTTGATAGAGACATTCTCTTTAATTAAATTTGAAAGAATATACTTAATTTCTGCAATTGATAGAAAATCAGGAATTATATTTTCTATTAGATAAAGATTTTGAGCCCCGACAATTTCAATGTATCTATTTACATCAGAGTAATCAAAAATATCTTCAATGTGTTTTATAGAAACAAAATCTAAGACCCTTGAAATATATTCAATTGCTGATAATCCTTTGGTCCAAAAATCCTTTGTTTTTGACTCTTCTATCCATAAAATTTGCTTGCCTGTAATATAATCCACATCTTTTATGGCATCCTTAGGAAGCTTTGTGAGGTTTAATTCATTTCTAAAATACATCACGTAACCAGGGTAGGCAAACGACTTTATGGCTGGAATTGCTCTTACGTTTATAGAAAACTCATTAGCTTGAAGTGCATCATCTGTATCAATGTGCACCTTTGGAATAATGTAACCTAAGGATTCTGTTAAATTCTGTCTTACTTTTACAATTTGAGAAATCAAATTATTTTCTTTATCAGGGCTGATTAAATCCAACAATTCCTCAGAAAGAGTAATACTAAGTTTATTTTCACCTATTTTATTGTGCATAATTTCAGGCGATAAAACTTGAAGAAGCTTTTGCTTTAAGTCATTAAGTTCCTTTATGGTAACAGATATCTCATCATTGAGCTTATCTCTGTTATCATCTGAGGTTGAGTCTAATAAGGATTTAATCTGATTTATTTTAGCTCTTTTATCTTTGATTTTCTTTTGAATATCCATACAAATATCAAACGGCTCTAAGATTGGATTCATAATCCTTTCCATTTTTGATCTAAAACCTAAAAAGTCAGAACTTTCATCGATAGAATCCTCAAAAACAGCATCTCTAACAAAAATACAATTATACTGATACCCGTCATCAGTATCTACTTCATGCATGGAATACAGCTCCCAGCCTTCTTCTGACATTGAATTCAAAAGATTTTCGAGCTGATCAAAGTCATTACTTGGACAAGTTTGTATTTTGTACTGAGCTCTTGCAGGTTTCATCATCAAATTTTCCTTTAAAAAACTATTTAACTTATAATAACATTTTTATAGCTGAATTTCAGCACATTTGAGCTTAAATTAAAACTACTTTGTAATATAACCCCATGCTCTAATATTTTTATTGAAGTATTTTAAGATATAATACCCTTCACCGGAGTCAAAAATGTCGGCTGACATCTTTGCTTGACGCCTCTTATAAATATCTTTGAGCTCTTTTTCTGCTTCTCTCTGTTTTTTTAACTTTTTTTTATATTTATATTCTTCTATTTTATCTTTTAATTCCTGTTCTTGATCTTTTTCTTCTTGTGTGAGTTCGACTTCAACTATTTTCCCCACAGGTATTTTTGCCTTGAGATTACAACTTTGAATTAGCATTAGGAATTGTTTATCATCAGACAATGCGACTGTGTAGTAGCCGTTTTCGATAGAATTACCTGTGTTATCAAATATTTTGTTCGGTAATATCAATACCGGATACTGACTGCTAGGATATGCGTATCTGTAAATAGCCTTATCCTCAGCTTTTATACCAGATCTATTCGGTTTATTTTCGAATATTAAATCAGGACTGTTTAACTTAAATGCTACAAAATCCACTATAGCTCTATCTCCTATAATTTAGATTTTAGCATATTTGTAGGATATTATAAGTATTGTTATATTAGTGCAATTTTTATATAATAATACTCATGTAGAAACGAGGATAAAATGGATTATACAAAAATTTTAAGTTATGTCCCGACAGTAATAGAATCTTCATCACGCGGTGAAAGGTCTTTTGACATTTTTTCAAGAATGCTGAGAGAAAGAATTATATTTCTTGGAGAAGAAATAGATGATGAAATGTCTAACTCGATAGTGGCACAACTACTTCTTTTAGATTCAGAAAACCCTGAAAAAGATATTATGATGTACATAAACAGCCCTGGCGGTGTTATAACAAGTGGAATGGCAATATATGACACTATGAAACACATAAGAGCAGACGTAAGCACTATCTGTCTTGGTGAAGCGGCAAGTATGGGTGCCTTTTTACTCTCTGCAGGAACTAAAGGGAAAAGAATGTCATTACCAAACTCAAGAATTATGATCCACCAACCTTTAGGCGGTGCCAAAGGTCAGGCATCTGACATTGAAATAGAAGCAAAAGAAATACTTAGAATGAAAAACACACTAAATCAACTTTTAGCAGATCATACGGGTCAAGATGTCGAAAAAATAAAAGCAGATACAGAACGTGACTACTATATGTCCGCCTTCGAAGCCAAAGAATACGGGCTTATAGACAAAGTCATCACTGCTCAGACAGAACAATAATAGATTTAAAGCGATAAAAAGAGGTGCTAATATAGCATCTCTTTTGTCTATTATACTTTACAGGATTGAAGAAACTTGGTTTTCATAGTAATATAAGCTTACTATGTTTGATAATTTATCTGAAAAATTACAGGAAATAATAAGAAAAACTTCTGGAAATGCCACACTTACAGAAGAAAAC
>JAEZLC010000100.1 GCA_023435965.1 Cyanobacteria bacterium OH_CDB_58
GTTCTTGTATAGCAATAGAAACAAATTTTTCTATTTTATTAGATTGATTGCTTTCTTGAGAAGTTGGCTTTTCCGAATCAACTTTTAATTTATTCGGAATTGTTACCGGATACGCAACCGCCCCGTCAGACTCCAAACATTGATTATGTTTTTGAATACTGATTACCCCACCCTTAGCGCATTTTATTTTGGACTTATGCATCAGGGCCGGCGCGCCTTCAATAATCACATCATTTTTTCCGCTCTTCCATGGGCCTTGCAGGGACAGCCTGCATTGGTGATGTTTCGGTATGCTGCAAAAATTAAATTTGTGAATACTTTTAGTAGTATAGTCATTAACATTCGCTTGAGGCTTGCCTTGGATAAAAGTATTCCGCCCCGGAGTGACTTTTAGTTTACACGTCCCGCCTTTACTACATTTCAGAGTTGCTCCATCTACAACATAACTGGTAGCCATTGTAAACACCTCAATTCCACAAGAAATTATATTATTTACCTATGACGTTCTAGTTGATAACTGATATATCAGAATTCTTCCGGGTCTTCCCACTTCTCAATATCACTCAAAGTAAGCTGATCTCCTTTTTCCACCACTGTATAAGCCCAATAGAATTCTTTCTCGATAAATTCCTCTTGATTAGGATATTTAATTCCAACTCTTTCATAAACATAGACTTTGTAGCTACCAGGGGCTACCATTCGAATTTTTTTAACTTGATAATCATTTAAATCTTCTTGAATACGTTTGCGGTAAAGATTAGCAACCAGTTGTTTTTGCGACTGATATAGAGGGCTTCCAGGTGTCAGAGTTTTAGCCACCAATGAAAAATTGTTTGTATTAATGGCCTTAACTAAAGAAATTTCATATTGATGAATCAATTTACCTATTTCAGTTTTAAATGCTAATGGTGATATTTTTCCTGTTATATCATCTTGAAAAATAAATTTCTTATGAGTGATTTTTCCGGACTGCATATCGAGAACTGTCATTTCTTTTTCTCTAATAAAAAATGCTTCTCCAGAACGCATTATTGTCATTTCTTTTGATTCTTTTAGAATTTCGGAATCAATTTGTACTTCTTTTTTCTGATCATTACTCAGATTGATAACAATCACTTTTCCGGTAAAACTGTATTTATCAGCACCACGATACATCAACCACTGGCCATCTTCACTTAAATCAACATATCCACGATCCTCAAAATTAAAATCCTTGCTTTCACCAGTCCATAGATCGATGATTTGATAATTCTTATTAGAAATTGAAATTAGAGCCTTTTTGTTTCTTATTTTTCGGCAAGTACCGATGGGGTTGACTTTTACTCTTTTTGTTTCTTTAAGATCTTTAATTGATCGAATGGAAATAACCTCATCAAAATCAACATAATATATATACTTATCATCTACCTCCATGAGTTCTCCCCATCTGTTATATTTTAATTCTAATATTAACTTAAATGGTTTTAGTTGATATATCCTAATTTTATTATCTGGATGTTCAAAATAGTCTATTACCATGAAAGTACCATTAGAATTGCCTTTAATGCTAAAATAATCTGCATCATCGGCATATAAATGCAAATTGATAAATTGATGCAAATCTTTGTCATACAACCAGACATATCCATAGTGGTTTCCAAAATGTTTTTCAGGAAGTTTTTCTACTAAAATAATTGCAATTTTGCCATTTCCAATATCAACATTTTTTTTAAGCAATTCATATTCAGCATTTAATCCTATACTCCATTTTTTTACGACTCCCGTTTTAAGATTAAGTTCCTGTAAACATCGTACGTTATCTATCCACATTTTAGGTAAGAAAACGTAAGAGTCTGAATAAGTATGACCAATATTTATGTAGGGAAGTATTACTAGTAGAATAATAAAAACTATAATTCTATCTATCAAAAATGAATGTTTTTCTTTCAATTTTCGTCCACATCCTTTCAAATATTTTTGCTTAGTTGAATTTAAAATTTAAAATACTGTTCCGGATATTTATCACCATACCAATCATGCCAATTTTCTTTGGCATATGTTCTTAGGCTATCCACTAGAGATTCTTTAGTTATTTTATCTTTCTCGACAACTGCTTCATAATCTGAGTCAATATCAATATTAAATTCCTTTTTTTCAATGCGTATTGCTTTGAGACAATAAGCATATTCATCAAATCTGGTCCATTGCCAACATTTATCTTCCTCGTTCCATTCCCAAAACCAACCTCCATTATATCTACGATATAAAAGCATCCTCCATTGCCACCGGGTCATGGGATGATCCTTTAGTTGCTCAAAGTATTTTAATTTATAAATGTTATCAATATATTCCGTCTTAATTCGATTAATTGCTACTTTCATATTTTCTTTCCAGCTCCATATCGCCTCTTCCTTTTCAGGGGGGTCAACTTGCATTATTCCCCAGCCATCTGGAGGCCCATATAATGGGAGTCCAATAAGGCCGTTTGAACTTTCATGAAAATGATGGGAGCTACTTTCGTTACCAAACAACACCGTTCTAATTATTTTCGCATCCTCTTTAATTAGTGGAAAATCACTATGCCCTTTTTTGACTTTTTTAAATAATTCTTCTAATTCTTCTTCCAAATATTTTGAAGCATCGTTTGTAGAAGGATTTCTACCTAATATCCTACCTTCTAGCTCATCATTATACTTTTTCCCCTTAGCCATTGCCGATACTTTTACAATTATGTCGTCACCGCAATAATTAATTTTGTTCTCTTTTAACAGGTCTTGAAGTTTTATGGTAGGGCTAATTG
>JAEZLC010000269.1 GCA_023435965.1 Cyanobacteria bacterium OH_CDB_58
GTATAGATATTGAAGTGTAAACATTTGTTAAAAAACACTTAAAAAATAAGCAATAAAATGCGTTTTCAGGAATTTATATAACATAACTAATTTTTGCATGACAAGGAGTAAGGCGTGATTATTTCTAATGGTGGTTCTTATAGCAATAAAGTAGCATTTGGCGGTCAGAAGAAGGTATTAGACCAATATGGTCTTGAGAAATATAAGTTTTATTATCCTTACGATAGTAAAAAATACGATGCACATGTAGAATTTTATGACGTAGAAACAACAAAAGACGGGAAATATAAGGTAATTCCTTCTGAATATGAACCAGTAAAGCTTGATTCTGAAGGTAATTCAGGTGATGTTAATATAAATAAGTTATTCAGATACAGTGACAAGTTCGCGTATCGTTTTGTAATAACAAAAAAAGGCACTAACGACGTTGTAAAAAAAGCTTTTGACCCTGGAATAGTCACCAATATTCAAGATTTATCATCTGATGACAATAAGTTTAATATTGTATTTAAAGATAGAGCTATTGTTAATAAAGACGGAAAGATGCAGCTCATAATGCCAGATGAGTACTATCCAGGAGTTATAAGAGATTATGATGGAAAACTGACCGTTTCAGAAGTTCTTAGAAATAAAGCTTTATCCTCTGTTAGAACGCATACAAACAAACTTGGCGGTACATTAAAAGGTATAATGTACAAATTGCCTGAATTGAAGGAAGAGGGATATACCAGAATCGTTGGTATGCCTATAACAAAAGATACTGTGTCTTCTCACCTGTATTGGACACAAAATGCTTTCCAAGTGTCTCCTCAATTAGGCGGAATGGAAGATTTTAAAACTTTCCAAAAAGAACTTTTCAAAAACGGCATCAACTGGATTTCTGATGCTGCCCTTGTCAATGAAGGACTTCAAGGATTGCACTTTGCAAACGTATTAAAATGGGGCACTAAATCACCGTATTATAACTGGTTCAAAGCTCCTGGGCTGCAAAATGAAGGACTAAAACTAGGTATTCTACCAGCGAAAACAGAGCACGTTAGATACAAATTAGTAAACAGCCCTTATCAGCTAGATTCTCAACTGAGTGCTAATGATAAATATGATCCGAAGAAACCTACTTATGTTCAGTTCTATGACATTAGATTAGTTACCAGAGAACAGGAAGAAGCAGATGAGTTGATTGAGACTTATGAAAATAACAATCCAAAGAACTCATATGATATAACTGCTCATGATGATGTTATTTATCCTTACAGTTTTGAGATTGATCCTGCAAAATTATTAGATAATATTCAATACTACCAAGCTAGGGCAGATAAAGACATTGTAGACCTGCAATCGATAGGCGCTATCAAAAAAGTGATGGTATTTGATAATTTCTCAATAGTTTCAAAACCTGATGCAAGCGGTTTTGAAATGTGGGACGGCAATACAGATATTGCCAAGTTAAATTTCTTTGTGAGTAAAAGTGATCTTGAAGAAATAAGCAAGCTACCTAAAGATAAAAGAGCAGAAGCACAGACTAAATTAGAACAAGGTGTGCTTCAAGTAGTTGATTCAGCTGTGAATTCTGGTAAATATTGGACTAAGTTAGCTGCAGATATACAACTTAAGGCGGCAGCAGATGTGTTAAAAGGCACTAAGCCAACATTGGAAGACTATAGAAATAAAATTGAACAAGAAGTAGAAGCAGGAAATCTTCCTCCTAGTACTAGAGAAGTTATGACGGATGAAGTAATTGAAAATATTCTGGCTGATGATTACGCTTTCCCAAGATTGAAGGGTTACAGTACTGATTCCGCTCAGGAGTATGTACTTCGCCAAGTTATGGATTATCCTCTTGAGTCATTGCCTTTCTCTTCTGATTTGTTAGCCGTTTTATCGTCTCCATATATCCAAAAAAGAGCTACGACAAAAGATGAAATAGGTCTTTCAAGATTGGATATTTATAAAGCTGGTGAGAATAACCTTCCAGAGGAATTCAAGGAAGTCCGTAAAAATGCCAATAAAATGTATGAACAAGAACTCAAAGATTTCATGATGGGCGTTATTAACTTAATGGATATTGGTCTTATTGAAAAAGATAAACCTACAGAAAAAGGTAAGTACATTATTAATGAGATCATGCCAGAACTTATGCAATATGCAATGATAAAAGGGGTTGATCCTGATGCTGACATTCGCATTCTTCCTAACGGAAAGATTGATTTTTCAAGGGTTAATCCTGAAAAGTTGACGCTTCACTCTGCGAAGATTGCCGGTTTATCTCCTGAAGATGAAGCAAACAAGCTGGTAAAACACATAAGAAGAGGTATCTCTTATGCTGACAAATTAAAAATAGCTGAAGCCTTCCAAAAAAGATATTCCAAGATAGATCTTACAACTTATAAAATGGCAGATGCTATAGTAGATAGAACAGAGTCTGGTATGGGATGGAGAATCGATGCTGCAAAAGACGTTTCTTCAATAGATTCTGTAAAAGCAGGTGCTGATAACTTTGCAGAAGCATGGGAAAACGTTATTTTCGTTTGGAAAAAATTTAATGAAGCGGTAAAAGACGTTAACCCACACGTTTATACAACTGCAGAAATAACAGACGTAAATGATCTAATAGACAAAAGTAAGATCACTAATGCTGACAATGGAAGATTTGAACAAGACACATCAGGACTGGCTGGCGAGGGTGTCTTAGGTTTTGAGGATGTAATACATCCTGAAACTAAATTTATAGAGGAAACAGGAATTACTACAACAGCTAATTATTCATTCTTCTATTCTTTAGTTCCTGAATTGTATACAAAAAGTGGTCAGCACGGCGGCGACGGTGATTTTGGCCAGATTGATAAATTAAAAGGAAAACTTGATTACGGCTGGGGCGGTGAGCATCCAAATCCAGGATTTATGTTTAATACCCCGTTAGATGGTGTATTACACTCTTATACGTTCGTTGGCAACCATGATAAGCCGAGATTGCTTCACACAATGGCTTTGGATATGCAACTTTTCTATACCGATTTTAAAAATGATGATCACAAGAAAACTGCTGCGAGAGTTCTTGGTTATAGAGAAGACGAAATCGGTCGTATGAATTTTTCTAAAATAAGTCCTCAAGCTGTTGCTATGGGTGATAGATTGCGAAAAGCCTTTGATAAAGCTCTTGGCGATGATAAAGCTGCTAAAGTTGCAGTAAACAAAGCAATTGCAACTATAGCCGGTGGTCACTTTAAAGGGCATGAAATTAAACCTGACGCTTTTGGTGCTAGACCTTTTGAAATTGCAATTCAAAACGTAATAGAAGAAGTTAATCACCAAGGATTTCCTATGGATAGAGAATCTGACAGGGTTAAGGATCTTGAAGCAAAAATATTGGGTGATATCCTTGAACCTGCTTGTGATAAATATCTTTCAGTTTATAAGACTTTAGTTACTCTACCAGGCGATGTCACTGATTTTGCAGGGGACAAAATTCTTGCAACAGGATATGAATCCAAAGCGAAAAACTTATACCAACAAAATAGAAATACTATCCGTTGGGAATGGCTAGAAGACTCTGAAAGAAGATCTTATGCGAAAAAATTCAGAGACGATATGAATTCTATACTTGCATTAAGAAATGATCCTAAATTAAGTGCCTTAAATGATGGTGTGCCTGTCACTTTGACAAATTCAAATGATTCGAATTTTGCATCAGTATTGAGATACAATGACAAAGGATCTGTTGTTCTAACCGTTTATAATACTAACGGCGCAAACAGAAACAACGAAGAAAAAATGAGCAGATTCAAAGTTACTATTGATGAGATTCTACTTGACAGAAAAGGTATGAAAGAAGGTCTTGCAGGTGGATTGTCTGAAGGTACTACATTCAAATCAACAAATCCAAAAGATGAAGGTTATGAATTCAGAGTAGTAAGTGATAAATCTGGCAAGTATTCTATCAAGAAATTCAAAGAAAATTCAGATGATTCTGTAAAAATTACGATGAGGCCTGATGATTACAACTCATTAGTATTATACAAAGTATAATAAGGTAATTT
>JAEZLC010000232.1 GCA_023435965.1 Cyanobacteria bacterium OH_CDB_58
GTTATTCCCTGCCGTTGCAAATATCTCAAATCAATCCGGATATTAATCTTATTTTGCCTGATAGAAAGCATCTTGGCGATTTGCAAAATTCTGCCGACGTAGATTCAATTCTGAAATGGTTAGAAAAAACAGAAAATGTTGATTCGGTAATTATTTCGCTAGATACAATCGCGTACGGAGGACTTGTTTCATCAAGAAGAGGCTGCGAAAGTTATGAAGAAATTGCTTTGAGAATAAACAGACTGGAAAAAATATTAAAAGAAAAAGGCTGTAAAAATTATGCTTTTTCGAGCATTATGAGAATTTCGAATAACAACATAAACGAGGAAGAAAAAGAATATTGGTCGCATTTTGGAGAGAAAATTTTCGCCTATTCTTATTATTCTCACAAAGCTGAATTAACAAATAGTGAGGACGCTAAAAAACAGGCAGAGATAATTCTTTCAGAAATCCCAGAGGATGTAATAAATGATTATTTGACCACAAGAAAAAGAAATTTTGATATTAATAAATTATATTTCAACCTTGCAAAAGAAAACTTGTTTGATACCCTGGTTTTTTCTAAAGACGATTGTGCACAATATGGTTTGAATGTAAAAGAAGCTGTTTTGTTGGAAGAAGAAGCAAAAACGATAGAGTCTAATATCCTTGTAAAAACTGGTGCAGACGAAATCCCATTGAGCTTGCTTTCTCGAGCCGTATTGTTAGGACAAGATTTGAAAATAGCTCCGGTTTTTACCCAGCCTGAATATCTTGATAAAATTTCAAAATATGAAGATATTTCGGTTATTCAATCTGTAAAGTCTCAAATAGAACTCGCCGGGTGTAAAGTTTGTGAGAAAAATGAGGCGGATTTGATTATTTATGTGAATAATTTTAAAACTCAACAGGGCGAATTGGTCATGAATGTTTATGAAGAAGGGTATAATGGCGATGTTGATGGATTTGATAAACCGTATTTTGTCGTGGATATTTTAAATGCAAATGGTTCCGATAATTGTTTTGTAGAGAATATCTTAAAAAAAGGTATAGATATGGGTAAATTCTATGGATATGCGGCTTGGAATACAACCGGTAACTCGTTGGGGTCCGCAATCTGTGCTGCAATAATGAGAAAAATAGCGGTTTATCCTGACATGGACGCTTTTAAGCGAGTCCAAATGATTAGATTTCTTGACGATTGGGCCTATCAGGCAAATGTGAGAAGTGAAGTTAAAAAAATCTGGAAAGAACCTGATGTTAAACTTCTAAAAGAACAAATGAAACAATATGAAATACTGCTGAATATAAAGCTGGGAACTAATTTTTATGATATTAAGTACAAGTTTCCGTGGGATAGATTTTTCGAAATAGAAGTTTTGCTTGATTAGATTTTCTTCTTAAAAAGGGCTTGACTGAAAAAGTCGATTGAGATAGATTATAGTAACAACCTAATAGTGCACGCCACACTATGATGAGCATGGGCGAGTGGCGAAATTGGTAGACGCACTAGACTTAGGATCTAGCGCCTTCGGTGTGAGAGTTCGAGTCTCTCCTCGCCCACCACTATTTAAAAGAGTTCCTTTTGGAACTCTTTTTTATTTACTTTTCTGGGTTCACCTTTTATTGGTGTTTCTTCTTTTCGTTAAGATACACTTCGCAATTTTGGCAGGATTTTTCGCATGTTTTTTGAGAGAATTCCCAGCATTTTTTCTTTTTGCCGCTTAATTCACAACATCTGTGTCTTTTTTCTTGAGGGCAGTCTTTTAATTTCCAGCAGGGGGTGAATTCTAAAAGCTTTTTTATTCCAGGGATGCTGAGGTTTTCTTCGTGTATTAGTTTTCTTAAGCATTCAATTCTCATAAGGTCATTTTTTGAGAACATTCTTTTCCCCCCGCTTCTTTTGGGGGAAATTAGTCCTTCGGCTTCATATATTCTCAAAGTTCTAGGGTGTACGTCCAAAATCTGAGAGGCTACGCCTATTGAATATACTGCTAAATCGTCGTTTACTTCCATTTTAAAATTCTCTTTTTGATTACTTATTATAACCGCAAGCTGTATTGTTAAGTCAATTGATAATTAGAATTGTTAAGACATCTTTCGGTCTTTTTTGTGTATTTGTTTTGTAGCAATTTATAAGATTGCTATTTTGGGTAATGATAGGTCGTGTTAATTTGTATATTATGGCAATGGTTAGGTTAAGGGAGAAGAGCCGATGAACGTTGCTATAAATAGTGCCTGCACGGGCTGTGGATTATGTGAGTCGATAAATAATGATGTTTTTCACGTAGACAGTGTCGCTCATGTAAATTCAAGTATGATTCCAGGGAATGAATCTGATTGTAAAATTGCTGCAGAGCAGTGTCCTGTAGGAGCTATAGAGATTAGTTATTAAGCCGGTTAGTGTCTGATTATGTCAGACACTTTCTTTATTAATCTTTTGTGTTTTATATTCGTTCAATGCGTAATCTAGGACTTCTTTGCACATTACGCTGCAATGGATTTTTTCTGCAGGAAGTCCGTTTAAAGCATCGATTATATCTTTGTTTGTAATTTTTTCTAGTTCCTCGATGTTTTTACCAATAACCATTTCCGTGAGGATGCTGGCGGAAGCTACTGCAGATCCGCATCCGTAGGCTAGAAAAGTAGCCTTAGAAACCTTGTTGTCTTTGATTTTTAAAAATAAGGTAATTGCATCACCGCACGCAAGACTTCCTGCGTATCCGATTGCGTCAGCGTCTTCCATTATTCCTGCATTTTTGGGATTTCTGTAATATTCTTTAGTTTTTTCCGAGTATTCCCACATTAATATTCTCTAGTATGTCAATTGTAATTTATCTAACTTATGTAAATTTCGTATTATTATGAACTTGACAATTTAAATTGTCAAGTTCATAATAATGGGGAAAGGAATAATTTATGAAAATAGCGATTACAACCAAAGAAAATGACTTAAGTAGTCAGATTGATTTGAGATTTGGCCGAGCAAATGGATTTATTGTTTACGATTTGACTACGGATGAGTATTCTTTTGTAGATAATGTGCAAAATCTTGAAGCTTCACAAGGAGCCGGAATACAATCTGCTCAAAATGTAGTAAATGAAAACGTAGACGCAGTTGTAACTGGTCATTGCGGCCCAAAAGCATTTAAGGTATTGTCTTTGGCCGGCGTCAAAATATATACAACAGATGGCGGTACAGTTGAACAAGCCGTGTTAAAAGTTAAGAACAATGAGCTTACAGAGGCCCTTCAGCCTGATGTAGAAGGCCATTGGGTTTAAAAAAATAAGGAGGTTATTATGCCAAGAGGAAACGGAACAGGTCCTAGCGGAATGGGTCCTAGAACTGGAAGAGGCTTTGGAAATTGTGCAACTTCTTCAGGTAGAATGATGGGTAGGGGCTTAGGCTTGGCTTTGGGCTTGGGTTTGGGCCTCGGGTTAAGAAGGGGATTCCGTCGTTTTTGGAATAGAAATTCGTCGGATGAACTTTCGATGCTAAAAAATCAAGCAGAAGTGCTTCAGCAAGAATTAGAACTAATTAGAACAAAGATTTCTGAAATGGAACAAGGCTAAAAATGAAAATAGCTATAGCAAGCGGAAAAGGCGGGACAGGGAAAAGTACGGTATCAACAAACTTAGCTTATCTTCTTTCAAAGATGTATAAGGAAGTTTGCTTGGTAGACTGTGACGTTGAAGAACCTAATTGTCACATATTTATGCAGCCTGACTTTAATTATCAAGAAAAGGTTTTTGTCCCTGTTCCCCAAGTTGATTCTGAAAAGTGTATTGCTTGCGGCAAATGTGCAGTAGTTTGTGAATATAATGCATTAGCATTTGTTAAAAATAAGGTTCTTGTTTTTGAAGAGTTATGTCATGGCTGTGGCAGTTGCTCTTTGATCTGCCCCGGAGCTGCTATAACAGAAGGTGGTAGAGAAGTCGGTATTATTGAGTCGGGTTTCGCTAAAGGCTTTAATTTTGTTCACGGTAAATCCCGTATAGGGGAGGCGATGTCGCCTCCTCTTATTAAAGCTGTTAAGAAGTTTGCTTCTGCTTTAAATTGTAGTATTCAGGTGCTTGACTGTCCTCCGGGGACTTCTTGCCCTGTTATAAGTGCTGTTTCTGATGCGGATTTTGTTTTTATGGTCACGGAGCCAACTCCTTTTGGCCTTTATGATTTAAGGCTTGCGGTAGATGTTGTAAAAAAAATAGGATTGCCATTTGGGATTGTAATCAATAGGTCTTGTGAAAATGATTTTATGATTGAGGAATATGCAAGAACTGAAGATATAGAAATAATTGCAAAAATCCCTGATTTAAGAGCGATTGCTGAGTCATATTCTAGAGGGGATCTGGTCGTAAATACTGTTCCAGGTGTTAAAGATGCTTTTGTTCCTCTGTTAAACAAGATAAGAGAGAGGCAATAAATGAAAGAGCTGGTTGTAATAAGCGGAAAAGGCGGAACAGGAAAAACGAGTATAGTATCTTCTTTTGCTGCACTTGCAGAGAATAAGGTTATGGTAGATTGCGACGTGGATGCGGCCGATCTTCACCTTATTTTAAAGCCTCAGGTTTTGAAGACCACAGAATTCTTCTCAGGTAAAAAAGCAGAAATCATAAAAGAAAAATGTATACAATGCGGAAGATGTATAGAAGTATGCAGATTTGGAGCAATTTCTGATGGTTTTGACATCGATGAAATTAAATGTGAAGGTTGTGGTTCTTGTTTTCACCAGTGTCCGGCCGGAGCTGTTCTTTTTGAAAAAACAAAGTCCGGTGAATGGTTCGAGTCAGATACAAGATTCGGAAAACTAATCCACGCTAAGCTTGGTATCGCAGAAGAAAATTCTGGAAAACTCGTTTCAGAGATACGTAACTATGCAAGAGTATTGGCAAGCAGGAATAAGAACGAACTTATTGTGGTAGACGGCTCACCGGGGATAGGCTGTCCGGTTATTGCTTCTATTTCTTGTGCAAATCTTGTGATGATTGTGACAGAACCAACCCTATCAGGACTTCATGACGCTCAGAGAGTTTTAAAATTAACAAAGCATTTTAAGGTGCCGGCCAGTCTATGTATTAATAAGTTTGATATTAATCCTCAGATGAGTGAAAAAATTGAAAATTATTGTCAATATGAAAACATTGAAATTACTGGAAAAATTCCTTATAGTAAGGATTTCACATCAGCAATGATAAATGAGCAAGCTGTTGTAGAGTATGCACCTCAAAGTGAATCAGCATCAGCAATTATAAAAATTTGGGAAAAACTGTTAGAGAAATTATAGAGAAGGAGAATTTATGAAAATTGCGATTCCAACAGCGCAAGGAAAGTTATGCCAGCATTTCGGGCATTGTGAGAAATTCACGTTTATAGAGGTGGATGAAAATAGCAAGAGTATAATCAGCAAAGAATCAATAGAGGGACCCGATCATGTTCCTGGCATTTTGCCTCCATGGGTTGCCGGTCAAGGTGCGACTTTGATTCTTGCAGGTGGTATGGGTGGACATGCACAGGCTTTATTTGCGCAACAAGGTGTTAAAGTCGTGGTGGGGTGTCCTTCTGAAGATCCAGAGAAAGTTGCCATTGATTACATCAATGGAATGCTTGTCTCAGGAGCAAATGGATGTGACGGCAGTCATTGCGGAACCCATTAATAGAATCTGAGGTTTTTTTGATTAGTTATCCGTTAATATTTAATGAATTAACCAACTTCACTGTAAGTAAAGAGCCTGTCAGTTTGAAAAAAAACAAAACTGCCAGTGCTCCTCTTATGGGGAGCATTTTAGGCAGTGCGGCTGCCAGTTATTTGGTTGTAAAATACTCTAAAAACAGTGGTAATTTATTGAAGCGGATAATTGAAACCGATTTCTCTAAATCTCGTAATATATTTCTTATAGCTTTTTCTGCTATTGCTGGGGGATTCTTGGCCGGAACTATCAAGGATGGAGTTAAGAGTGTAAAAGAAAAAGCAAAAGAGGCAAATTTTCAACTATTATCGAATATAGTTTTTCCTTTGGCTTTTTTGAACGGATTTAAACATGTTTCTAAAAAGATTTCTCATAATCTTTCTCAACCTGCGAAAAAGGTCGCAAATATTGCCTCAATAGTAATTGGGGTGGCCTTGGGTGCGTTGAGTGGTGCGAAAGTCGCAAACAAAATTAATAACAAGCTTGATAAAACTAACGACAGCAAAGAGAGAAAACTTGGATTCAAAGATTTTCTAGTGCATATTGATGATCTGCCTATGATCCTTGGTGTTTCTGGTGTTCCGCTTGTGGATAAAATAATTCCTATTGTCCTTATTACCAGAGGCTACGAAGTGGGGAAAAGTAAATAGCTCTATTGTTATTTCAAGAAAAAAGGTTATTATAGGGG
>JAEZLC010000005.1 GCA_023435965.1 Cyanobacteria bacterium OH_CDB_58
TTAGAGGTTATGAATATAAGTGCTCAGCCTATCTTTTTAGAGTCAAATGGAAAAAAATATTCTATAAAGCAAGGGCAGTCATCATTTTTGTTAGAAGAAGATAAGTTAATCATTGATGGAAGACAATATTCTTTTCAGGAAGATTATACTTGCACTACTCAAACCTATAAGTCTTTGGGTATAAAAGTGCACGACTTTGCTACAAACGATAAGCATTCAATCTCTAAGCTTAATATCAAGCATTTAGATCAGCTTTATTATGAAGAACACCCTGATAAAATGCCAAGAAAAATTACTTTCGCTGATATCGGAGGGCAGGATAAAGCAATTGCTGATCTGAAAAAATCTATTGTTTACCCTTTGAAGTTTCCTTCTGCGTACAAAAACAACATATTAAACCATGGGGTTGTTTTAGCGGGTGGACCGGGAACAGGAAAAACACTTTTGGCACAAGCATTAGCTAATGAAACCGATGCATTTTTCATGCAACTCAACGGATTAGAGATGGAGTCAAAGTGGGTCGGTGCTTCTGAGGAAAACTGGAGAAATCTTTTCCAGACTGCAAAAGATAATCAGCCGAGTATAATTTTTATTGATGAATTTGATGCTGTTGCAAAAAAACGTGAAGGAAGCGATTCTTCAAGATTTGATGATAAGGTTGTAAATCAGCTGTTGACATTGATGAGTGATTTGGAAAAAAGCAAAGATGAAGTATATGTTATAGTTGCGACCAACAAGTTGAATTTATTGGATGAAGCGATTGTAAGGTCGGGAAGATTCGGTAAACATATCCAGGTTGAAAACCCTGATTTAAAGGGATGTAAGAAGATTTTAGGAATTCATTCTAAAGATAAACCTGTTGCTGATGATTTTGATTTCGACAGTTTTGCAAAAGATCTTTATGAGGCAAAAGTAAGTGGTGCAGATATCGCTCATATAGTCAACGAGGCGAACGCATATGCTTTTGAAAGACTTGGCATATACGAAAAAATGGAAAATGATACCTTTGAAGATTCTGACATTTTGTCATTAAAAATCCAATCAGAAGATTTTTACAAGGCTTTAGATGAGTTTAAAGAACAGTCCAAACTTACGGCAGATAAGCCAAAAAGGCCAATCGGCTTTGCTCCTGAAAAAGTGGAGGTCAAGTCGCAAGAAAAGTTACTAGCCCATTAATTGGTTTACGAAAAGCCGCCTATTTAGGGCGGCTTTTGAATATTTGAAATGTATTTAAAGTATAGGTTATCCAAGAATTTGTTTTAAGTCTTTTTCAGGCGTAGAAATGGGTTTTAGCCTGTATTTTGATACTAAAATATTTAAAACATTTTCTGACACAAAAGCCGGAAGGGTTGGTCCGATGTAGATGTTTTTTATTCCCAAAAATAAAAGAGTAAGAAGTATACATACAGCTTTTTGTTCGTACCAGGAGAGAACAAGAGTTAACGGAAGTTCGTTCACAGAACACTCGAATGCATCCGCCAACGCCAGAGCAACTCTTATGGCACTGTAAGCGTCGTTACATTGTCCCATGTCTAGAATTCTCGGGATTCCATTGATTGTTCCCAAATCCAAATCGTTAAATCTGAATTTACCGCATGCCAGAGTCAGGATTATGGTGTCTTTCGGTGTTTGTTTTACAAATTCTGTATAATAATTTCTTCCCGGTTTTGCCCCATCGCATCCGCCTACCAAGAAAAAGTGTTTGATGTCTCCATTTTTGACTCCTTCTATTACTTTGTCTGCGACGGACATAACAGTTCCTCTTCCAAATCCTGTTGTTAAAACATCGCCTCCGTTTATTCCGGTCATTTTTTTGTTTTCGCTGTAACCACCCAGTTCAAGCGCTTTTTTAATTACCGGAGTAAAGTCTTTTTCTTCTGAAATATGAGATGTATCTGGATATTCGACAACAGAAGTCGTGAAAACCCGGTCTTTGTAGCTGTCTTTTACGGGCATGATGCAGTTAGTTGTGAACAAAATAGCTCCTGGTAAGTTATCAAATTCTTTTTGTTGATTTTGCCAGGCCGTGCCGAAGTTGCCTTTTAAGTGCTGATATTGTTTAAGTTTTGGATAGGCATGGCAGGGGAGCATTTCCCCGTGGGTATAGATGTTGATTCCTTTGTCTTTTGTTTGTTCAAGTAAAAGATGTAAATCTCTTAAATCGTGCCCAGTTACGACAATGAATGGTCCTTTTTCAATGTTTGTTGTAACTTGCGTGGGTTCTGGGGTTCCGAATGTTTCTGTATTTGCAGCATCAAGAAGCTCCATGCATCTTAAATTCACTTCACCTGTCTTTAAGACAAGCCCTAAGAGTTCTTCTGCACTGAAGCTTTGGGGTATGGATTTTAAAGCTTCATAAAAAAAGTCATTTACTGCCCTGTCTGTATAACCTAAAACAGCAGCGTGGTGTGCGTAAGCAGCCATTCCTTTTAATCCGAAGAGAATTAGTGACTTTAAAGATCTAATATCTTCGTTTTCATCCCAAAGGGTCGCCATATCGTATTTTTGAACTTCTAATCCTTCAAGAGCTTTATTTATTTTTTTCGTAAAGGCCATTATTGAAGGGTTGTCAAAGTTTACGTTGGTGATGGTGATAAATAGACCGTCTATTATAAGCATATCAGTTTCTTCGGTCGGTATTTTTACGGAACTTGCCAATTCTATTAAAGACTGGGTTAAATCATCCTGAAGATTTGCGGTATCGGCTTTTTTTCCGCAAACGCCCATTGATGCTTCGCAACCTTTACCGCCCGCGGTCTGTTCACATTGAAAGCAAAACATTTCTTTCATTTTTTTCTCCTTTTACCTTTTAGGAATAATTTATTTATTTTTTAATTCGATTGTATTAAACTTATCTAATGAAGTTGGTTGCATTTGCAACTAGGAGTGAATATGTTAAATATTGAATTGTTTTCGGGAATTTCCGAAGAAAATATGCTTTCTTTGCTAAGATGTTTGGATATAACTACCAAATCTTATAAAAAGAATGCTGTTATTATTCCATTTCAAACTAAAATAACATCTATTGGTATAGTCCTCTCAGGTAATATTGAAGTTATAAGAGAGGATATAAACAGGGATAAAATAACATTAGCCAAGCTTTCAGAAAACGGGATTTTTGCAGAAACAATAGTGTGTGCGGGATTGGAAAAAAGCCCTGTATCTGTTGTTGCAAAAACAAAGTGCGAGATATTATTTATCCCTTATGAAAAAATTATTTCGACATGTTCAAAAGCATGTTCTCATCACAAGCGATTGGTGCAGAACATTTTGAAGGTAATTGCTCAAAAAAATCTGTTATTAAGTTCACAAATTGATCTTTTAGGTAAAAAAACTACAAGAGAAAAACTGTTAACATATTTAAGGACAGTTAAGGAAGAAAAAGACAGCAAAAATTTTGTCATCCCATTCAATAGGAATGAATTAGCCGATTTCTTATGTGTGGACAGAAGTGCAATGTCTAGAGAACTCTGTAAAATGAGAGATGACGGTCTAATAAAATTTGATAAGAGTTATTTTGAACTCTTGGTTGATTAAGCTTCTATTTTTGATCCCAACAGTTTAAGGAACTGCGACATCCACTCGGGATGTGCGGGCCATGCCGGAGCAGTTACTATGTTTTCGCTGGTGATTGCGTTTGTGAAAGTTGAATTTTCACTTACCCAGTGAGCTCCTGCCATTTCTATATCGGGTTTTAAGGCAGGGTATGCGGTGCATTTTTTGTGCTGAATAACATCTGCACTCACAAGAAGTTGCGGTCCATGGCAAACTGCTGCAATAGGTTTTTTAGCTTTGTTGAAGTGTTTGACCATATCTATGACTTTGTTATTTAGTCTGAGGTATTCAGGGGATCTGCCTCCTGGGATTACTAATGCATCATATTCTTCGACGTTTATTTCGTTGAAAGTTGCATTTAATATAAAATTATGTCCTCTTTTTTCGCTGTATGTCTGATCGCCCTCAAAATCGTGAATGGCAGTTTTTACTTTTTCGCCAACTTTTTTCCCTGGGCAAACCACAGAAACTTGATGTCCAACCATAGTTAAAATTTGATACGGCACCATTATTTCATAATCTTCAACGAAATCTCCAACGATCATTAGAACTAATTTTGCTGACATAAATTTCCCCTTAATATATTAATCAAAGGAATTATAACACGCTATTAAATAAATTATATTATTCTACAATCTATTTTTTATTAATCTGTTGCTTAAATTCTTCAAGGCTGGTTTTGCCAAAACTGATATTTGAGCTTGCAAGATTTTTCTTTTGCTCCTGATTAAATCTGTATTGTGTGAATAATCTTGAAATCCCAGCTACAAATAAGCCCATAAAACCTATGCTGAAAGCGAAGGGGACAGCACTTATAAGTGCTTTTTGTTTAAATACTTTCGCAAATTCTTCTTCCACTTTTGTACCGTTTTTAGTTGCAAGCTCTTTTGCGAGCTCAGGGAGTTGTGCAAGAGTTTTGGCTTTTAGGTTTTCTTCAATTACATCTTTGCATTTTCCGCCTTTTTTAAGTATTTGCATGAATCCTTTTTCGAACAATTCGCTTCCTGTAATCACGTAGAATCCTACAAGGGGGAATCTGAACAGAACTTCTAAAAGATTTTGTTTTCCTCTGTCTTTTGCTGCTCCAGTATATCCTAAGAATCCGCCAAGAACACATGCTGTCAGTTGGCCTCTTGATAATCCTAGTTTTCCATTATTATCTGAGAAGTCAAGGCTAAAGTATTTGTTAAAAGTTGCTGCTTTTTTGCTGTTTTTGGGGAATAATTTGTTTCCTGGCGTCAGAACAGCTTCGCTTATTGATTGAAGAACCTTGGAGTTTTTGCCTTTTGTTGCGATAAGAGTCGCTAAACCCAAGCATCCAGCAAATACTCCAGCAGCTCCTATTATGTGTTTTTTTGCACTTTCTTTTACTTTGTTTTGTCTTTCCTCATTCTCTTCTTTGTTTTTGTTGAGGTTTGCAATATTGTTAAAGTCTGCCTGCTTAAATAATTTTAAAGTGAAAAGGTTTTTTGCAAAACTTAGTGAATATTCTGCGATAGGAATTGCTAACGCAGCCAATGATATCGCCGCTTTAGCAGGAATAAGTTTTTTGATGTTTTCAGGATTTGTTGCCTTGTCTTTTAATAATTCTTCTGCTGGCTTTGAGATAAGTTTTTTTAAGGGTTGATCAAGATTTTTGGAGAAAATTTTTCTAAAAACGTTTTCTCCAAGTAATGTGGGGAAGTAATATACCAAAATACTTTCAGTAAATTCAAGCATAGATGTTTCGGCCAAGTCAGGCAGGCTTCTTGCAAATATGGCTTTAGGAACCCAGTTTACGGCAGTATCTTGCACGAATCTTGAATGTGACAACCCTGAGCCACCTTCTTGCATTGAAATAAGTTTTGCAAGAGGTTTCATTTTTTTAGGTAATGTGTTGATTAGTTCGGCAGGTGTTGCCTTGAATGATATATTGCTAGTGTTCATAATCTCTGATAATCCTTTACGTTAAACATGCTGAAAAAAAGCCTGACAAAAGTCTGTACAGGCTAATTTTTATATTGAAAGCAATTATTTAACGCCAACAAAACACGCCTGCACTTAGCTGCAAGCACCACCAATTTTGGTTTAAAGATTTGTTTTGTTGTAGATTACTCATTTTTTACCTTTTCTACTTACATTAAAATATAAAACCAAACAATTTGTCAATTGCTATATTTTCCTACATTGTTAATAAATATTAAAATATTATGCTTTAAAGCATTCTGATGCACTTGGTGAGGTCTTATTCTCTAATGCTTCAATTAAGTTTATTAGGTCTGACATGATTTCATTTTCAAAATTTATATTGTGGTGTTTGTTTATTTCTCTTATAAAGTAGCAAGGGCTAGTAACATTTATTTCTATAACAGTTTCGTCTATCACATCTAGTCCTATGAGATAAATACCTTTTTTGTTAAGAGTTTTAGCTATGTCTGTCGCTATTTTGAGTTCATTTTCTGACAAACTGGCAGGAGCGAAGAACTTATCGTTATGGGTGTTGAATTTAAAATCATTTTCCCCCGGAAGTTTTGTGATGCACTGAGAGTAGACTTTTTCACCTAAAATAAGTACTCTTTTATCGCCGTATTGTGCCTTATCCAGATATTTTTGCACCATGACTGACGTTTTTTCGTTGTTTGTTGATGAGAGTATTATTGAATTTAGATTTTTGTCTTTATGATTAAGGTAGTATACCCCGTTCCCGAAGCACCTGTTAAGGGGTTTTATAACTGCTTCCTTGTGTTCTTCTACGAATTCTTTTATCAGCTTTTTTGAGCTTGTGATGATATTTTCTGGGACGTAATTCGGGAAATAGTTTATGTGTGTTTTTTCGTTAAATCCGAGAACGCTTTGAGGATCGTTTATGACTATGGTTTTAGTCTTGTCGACAAAATCAAAAACGTAGCAAGAGTTAATGTAGTCAATATCTACAGGGGGGTCTTGTCTGAAGAAAACAACATCAAAGTCATTAATCAGCTCAATTTTTTCTGAATTTTTATAAAAAATATTGTTTTCTTTTATAAATGTATCGAAAACAAGAGCTTTTCCTTTTGTATCTTCTACAAAGAGCCTGTTTTTAGTTGTGATGGATACTTGATAGTCTTTTGATAAGAATTCTTTAATAAACCAAAAATCTGTCACCAGATCATTGAATTCAAAGTGTTTAAGTTCAATTTCATCAATTATGAATAAAATATTTTTTGTCATGGGTGTTCTCTTTTTTTCAAATATAACAAGTATGAAAAAAAAAGACAAACTGCTAAGAGAATGAAATAATAGGCTATTTCTTTAAATAAAAAGTTTCGAAATTAATAAAATGGATAAGGAGATGGTCTGAAGATTTTATAGTAGTCATCTATTGTTTTTTCAATTTCGTTTTTTATACCCGGATCTTTTATGTAGTAGGTTTTCGTTTTTAATATGCTCATTATTTCTTCACCGCACATGATTAGTTCTTTGCAGTATTCTTGAATCTTGTCCTGAGGGGCGTGCTCTATTTTCTGAGCCAGTGCTTTTTTGAATGTATAGTATTCGTTTTTGTTTGATATTTTTTTTGATTCTTTGTAAAGCTCAGCATACTTTTCGCCCGGGGTGTCGATTAAGTCAAGAGCGAGCGTCAGTCCTATTTTTATGCCGGTTTTGTTTTTGAATTTATTATCCTTGGTTAGTTCATTCCAGCATTCTTCTTTATTTTCGCAATTATAAATTCTTCTAAACGCAAACCTTGCGTCTTTGTTTTCTGATAAAATCCCTTGAAGTTCAATTATCCTGTCTTTAGCCACGGTTATGCCATACTTGTCTAGGTACCCGTAATCGATATGATGTCCTGCTATTTTATTGCTTCCATCATCTCTTGGAATTATTCCCAGAAGCAAAGGATTTACGAATTTTTTAGGTGGTTTTGTGTTTTCATCAACGAATTTCGTTACCATGTATCCTGAGTCAATATCGCCAAAGTAGAATTTCACACGTTGATTATTGGAGCCGGCATTCTTTTTCCAGTATATTGCTCTGTTTATTTCAATATTTGGTCCTGTTTGCCTGTTGTTAGGGTCGAACGAGTGATAGATTTTTATTACAAATTTTTCACCAGTCGGCATTCCTTCTATAAGGTATCCATAGCCTGCAGAACCTCTTCCAAGTTTCTTTAGTTCCAATTTTGTTTTTTTATCAATTATAGACGCTTCAATTAAGGCTTTTGTGAGTTTTTTCGATGCTTTTTTTGCTGCTCTGTCTGAAAACTCGCCTTTCCTAAGAATATCAGGTATTCGGCTCATATCTGAATATAATTTGTTAATTTTTTCTTTTCTCTCTGATTTTGGAATGTTTTGTATCCAAGAAGGAGGAAGATTTCCCGCAACTCCTTGAGACTTTGGATGCTTGTATGATGCTTGAGATATTGTTGTGGCATCTTCGTACAATTTTTTTCCAAGATCTTTGCTTAACCCTTTGAAATTAGGATTGATTAGATTTTTGTTTTGCGAAAGATATTGTGTTGGTTTTCTCTCTAAATACGGTTTATTTATGTTTTTGTTAAAAGAGAAGGATGGCGAAAAATTAATAATCATAAGGCACTTTATCAAGTTCGTGAATGATTTAATAAAGTGCCAAAATGATTTTTTTTGCTAGTATTTTATATAAACAGATTCGAGTTAGCCGAATTTGATTCAGCGACGTATTTTGCCACCCCTGCTATTTCGATTCCATCGATTAGCTCTTCTTGCTTTATTCCCATAACATCCATTGACATATTGCAAGCGATGAATTTTACTCCGTTTTCCTGAGCACTTTTAATAAGCTCGGTTAATGAAGATACATTTTTATTTTTCATAACCCACTTCATCATTATTGAACCCATAC